>JAFSOM010000184.1 GCA_017447005.1 Oscillibacter sp. | reverse complement strand
ACGGGCGGCGGCGATATGCTTTACGCGCCGATGGGCGGCGAGCGGCAACGCGTACAGGGTTGTTACGTATCGCCGGAGGAAGTCGGGAAGGTGGTTTCGTTCCTGAAGGCCGTAAAGAAGCCGTAACAGTCGCAAAACTAACAAGCCGGAAGCGTTGGAGAGTTCTCCGCGCTTTCGGCTTTTCCGTTGCCGCTATGACCTTCCCTTTAACCTTATCGGGCGCCGATAAAAAAAATAGTGATTGAATAGTAGCGGGGTTAAAGGGGTTAAAGTTCATGCGCATATCTACTAAAACCCCTAAAACCCCTTTAACCCCGTATCCCCTGACCGTGAAATCAAAAATACTCCATTGAAACGGGATAGCGGTTGTCGTCGTAGAACCGGACAAACTCAATAATCATACAAACATACTAAATAAATATGATTTATTGAAAATGAGTTTTATTAGGGTACAGAGATTAAAGGGACAAAAGGGTTATCCCGCAAAGCGTGCCTAAAATGTCTTTAGGGGCTAAAGGCAGGATAGCTCTTTTCCGTCATAGTCACGGGGGTTAAGGGGTTTTAGGGTAAAAAGGGTAATAAGGGCATGACCGCCGCCAAACGAAAGAGCCGGGAGCAACAGGAATTTTCCCTATGCTTCCGGCCTTGCTATCGGCAAGGAGAATCATGTCCCGCCGCCGTCATGGTTATTCGTCTTTCGCGGATTGCGCCGGATTCAATCCCATGTTCAGGGAAAGCGCGTCCCGGCTGGCCTGCGTGGAGACGGCGCGTTCGAGAAACGCCGAAAGCGTCTCTCCGGTCTTTTGCGCGGCCTCTGTCGCCGTTTCCAGCGTGACGGGTGTAAGGATACCCCCGCCGCCCTCCGTGCGTTCTGACGCCTCTACAGCGGCCTGTACGGAAGTCCCGCCGCTGTCGCGCTTCATCGCTTCCGTGATTGCCCGTCCGATGAAACCGTTGACCGATTCCCCACGGGCGACAGCGTGCGCCTGAATCACGTCCTTTTGTCCTTTTGGCAGAGTGAGGTTGACCCTGTCATACGCCTTAGCGATGTACTTGTTAGTAGCTTTCTGTTGCGCTTTAGATACTGGCATGATGTTCACCACCTTTTTAATGGGGGAGCGCGGCTGTAGTAGCATCACTTCTCCCAGTATGGCCCTATTATACTCCAAAAGTCTGTTTGCGTAAATATACAAAGTAGACAAATATATTTGCGTAATTATGTTTACTTTGCCAGTAGACATATTTGCGCAAGTATGGTATAGTAAGCATTGTCAGGAGGGCAAAGCCCCGGACGATACCAGACAGGACAGGGCGACGCCCACAGGATACGAAAGGAAGAGCGACATGAAAAAGTACAACGTGAAAGAAATCATGGTTGCGGCGCATGAAATCCGCAAGACTGGCGGCGTGACGATGAGCGAAGCCCTGAAAACGGCGTGGGGCGTTGCCAAAATCAAGGTTGGCGCCAACCCGATGGATGACAAGGTGCAAGAGTATTTCCGGCGTCTGGAAGCCGCTGACAAGGCGATGAAGGCTCTGGAGGAAATCAAGGCCGAGATTCAAGCGGCCTGTCTGGAAAGCCCGGACTTCTGCCTGTCCGGTTTCGGCTGGAACGCGAGCTTCAAGGAAGTCACCAGCAACCGCCTTGACAGCAAGGCTCTGAAAGCCGATTACGCTGACCTGTACAAGCAGTACAGCCGCCCGCAAACGTCCCGCCGCTTCCTGTGCAAGCCCGTCGCCGTCCCCGCGTGACAATGGACGCTGGCCTATCGGCGCGACGGGGAGAAAGGAAAGTCACTATGGCATGGATTACGATTGACCGCGAAACTATCAAGGCGGAACTCGCGCGGCATTACGGAAACGCTAACCGTTGCACGGTTGAAGCATGGGAAGCCGCCAACGGCGAACAACGGAAAGCCGCCTATGCACAGCGTCAGAAGATGTTAGGGCGCGTTTTCGGCGTGGAGGCTCTCATGCTCCGCGCCAACGGAATCACCGTCAGCACGGAATACAGGGACGAGCCGCAATATCACGAGACGATGTGTCCCCGCTTTTCTGCAATCCTTATCAACTGGAACGACGGCAAGCCTGCCGAACGGGTAGAAATCCGCAACGGCGAAACGCCGCAACTGTGAACCGCCGACGCGCAAAGATGAAAGAAAGCCCCATATCCGGGACGCCTGACAAACGCCGGATATGAAGCTATAGCCCCACCCACAAAGGGAGGCCGACGCCTATTATAGCGGCCTCCCGCCTGAAAAGTCAAGGGAGGATTACATGAACGATTTTCAGAGGAAGGACATCAACGAACGCGTCCATGACTGCGCCGTGACGCTCCGTGTTCTCCGTACCGGACGCGACCCGGCAGAGGATGAACTGGACACGGTTTCGCGGCAGGTTGCCACGGAAATGGCGATGGAGCGTCTGACGCACGGACGGGTGGTTTCCATGATGTTCTACCGGGTTTTCGGCGTGACCTACACGCGGATGAAGGCCGAGGAAGGCGACGCGGAGTTTGCTGGATACCTGCGTGAGTTGTTGGAACTCCCGCAGACGGAGCCGGAGTACGGGTCTTCCATGAGCGACAAGGAGTATGCCGCGCTTCTGGCCGAGTGCGACGCCAATGGGGGCCTGTGCCTTGAATACTACCGCAGACACCCGGACGCCCTGCCGAACCGCCGCCGCGCCGTCACGCGGACACGGAAGGAGGTGATAGTATGAGCGGAAAGAAGGTAATAGACGCCGACCGTCTCGAAACTCTCGTTGTCCGCCTGCATTGTGCCTGCACACTGCTGGACATCGTCTTTGACACTGTAACGGAAACTCAAACCGCCGACGCGCTTTACTCCATGCTGGAGACGTTCAAGCGTATTCATGAAGACTTACGAACGGAGTTTCAGAACGCCGCCAATATGTGACCCACAGAAAGCAACGCGGAGCCGGGGAGAAGTCCCCGGTTCTTTTTCTTTCGCCGTATGTTTTGTACGCGTCCCAAGCGTACCATGCGTATCGACAGAGGCGGCATGGAAAAGTAATGTCCCACCGCCGACCTTCGATATGGACGCTTCACGGACATTACACGGACAATTTCAGCCTTCTTCCGGCTCCCCGAAAACGGCGTCATAGCTCTCCGTGTTGACGCAGGCCGGGTGCGCGTCCATGAAGTCGAACGCCTCCCGTTCGTCCACTACGCGCACGGAAACGCCGTCGCCGCCGCTCTCATCCACGAGAAAGAACGCGCCCTTCGCGGTTCGGTAGAGCGCGGCCTTCCCCATGATTCCGTCATAGGCGCACAGTTCCGTTGACTTTTCCGGGACGTACTGCCTGCCGCCGATGTAGTAGCGTTTCATCGTTCCGCCGCCTTTCGTTTGATTTCCTCTGGTATACATCATCCGCCGCCCCGCGTCAAGTCTACGCCGTTCAAATTTCCAAACGTTTGGAAATCTGCGAGACAGTCGCGGAGAACATCCCGCCGCCGCATGAAGCATAGAGCCGTTAGGCCGTGGAGAAATCCCGACTTTCCTTTTATCCATAAAGTCACTATGAGCTAATAAAAGGGTCTATACGCTCCTTTTTTGAGAAAGAATTGACAGTTTTGTTGACACTTTCGGAGCGTCAACAAAACTGCCTGATTTTTTATTGATAATACGCGCCTATTTTTCGTCAAAATAGCCTGTAATAGGCACTATTCAAAGCGGTTTTCAAAATGCAAATGGTATTCGTTCAGTATTATTGATATTTAGAGCAGTGTTTTATATCGTCTAAAATCTTGCCATTTTAGCTTGACTTACGAATGATACGGCGTATAATAATACTGTCTAAAACGATAACGCATGATAATTTATTGACAGATTTGTTGACACATCATCGAAGGAGGAATTATGGCAAGCGTTAAGGAAAACCGGAACAGGCGCGGCGAAATCATCTCCTACCGCTTCCGGGCCTGCGTCGGGCGCGACCCGTCCACAGGGAAACAAGTCTGGAGAACCTGTACCGTTGACCGCCCGGAGGGGCTGTCGCCCAAAGCGGAAGCGCGGCATATCAGACGGGCGGCGGAGGATTGGGAAAAGCAACAGCGTAACGACTACAAAAAGGGGCTGGAACCGGACAGAGACAAAATGACGCTGGCGGCGTTCGTCAACGGGCACTGGTGGCCTAACAGCGTGGAGGCGTCCGGGTACGCGCCGAATACGCTTATCAGTTACGCGAAACTGAAGCGTAATCTGTTGGAGCATTTCGGCGAACGAATCCGCCTTGTGGAGATTGACCCGGAGCGCGTCGGGCGGTTTGTCCGCTGGTTGAAGGTTGACCGGGCTTACTCCGAATGGACAGTGAAAATGCACTTCAACCTTTTGCGCGGCGTCCTGTCTTACGCCGTCGCTTGCGGCTATCTGGAGTCGAATGTCATTGACCGCATGAGACAGCAGGACAAGCCCACAGTGAAATGCAAGGAGCCGGACTTTATGAGCGCGGAGGAAATCAAGGCGTTTCTGAACGCGCTGGAAGCGGATGAGGATATGCCGGAACTGTGGAAGGCGTTCTTTCAACTGCTGATTTTCGCGGGCGTCCGGCGCGGGGAAGGGCTGGCCTTGCAATGGAAGGATTACGACCCGGAGAAAAAAGAGCTGACCGTTTCAAAGTCCGTCACGCTGACCGGAGAAGTCGGAGCGGAAACCGCCGTCAAGGATACCAAGACGGGCAAAACGCGCCGCGTTCCCGTCTCTGACAGTCTGGCGGCGGCGTTGGAGGCGCGGCGGCGGGAAGTCATGGAGCAGTACGGCGAATGCAATCCGGCGTGGTACGTTTTCGGAGCCGTGGAGAATCCCGCAAAGACCGTAAGTCCAAACCGCGCTTACGGGCATTTAATGCGCTTCCAGAAGAAGCACGGCTTACGCCGCACGTCCGTTCACCTTCTGCGTCACTCGTTCGCGTCCCTGTGCTTGCAGGGCGGCGGGAATCTCAAACAGCTACAGGCCGTGTTAGGCCATAGCAGGGCGCAAACGACACTGACCTATTACGCGGGAATCGCCGAAAGCCAAAACCGGGCGGCGGTGGAATCCGTGGAAAAGCTGATTAAGGACGCCGGAAAGGATTAGCCACGGAAACGCAATATATAGTGTCCGTAATGCCATTCTGATTTCAAACCAATAGCGAAATAAAACGCAATGTAACACAATATAACGCAATACAACAAAGCGTGACGCGCCGTAAGATTAGAAGCGGAAACGCAAGATGTTGTAACGCTTGCGCAAGCCGTTTCTATGAATTTCGCTTTTCCGCTAAAAGTTCCGAAAATGGTGTTGGCAGATTGCACTATATCTTTTCAAAAAAAGGGGAAATCATAATACTTTTCTTGGCGATAAATAAAATTTCTTCTCCGTTTTGCGAACTTTTCAGGCGTGTTTCCTGAGTTTTCACACTATACGCAAGCATAAAAAACAAGCGTGAAAATTAGAAAAAAGTGATGATTTTTGATTTTTTCCCCTATGCGGAACGCCCGAAATCGCACGCTCTAAAAATGCGGAAAAACGCTTTTTGCAACTTTTCAAAACGCTGATTTCTTTTTGTGGAAAACGCGCATTGCGGCGCGTCAAAATATACCGTACAATGTTTTACGATAAGCGGATATAAAACACGCTTACGCAATATCTCGTATGCTTGAAAGGACGGTAAAACAATGGACAAGCGGTATTTCACTATTCGTCAGGCGGCGCGGGAAATGAAAATCCCGGAATGTTTCATCCGGGCGGAGGCGAAGGCCGGACGCGTCCCCGGCTTCAAGAGCGGCAACCGCGTCTATGTGGACGTGACCGCCTTCCGGGACATCCTGAGCCGCGCCAACGTTCGCGACGCCGCGCAGTGACAAAGGAGGAATGGCCTATGCAGGCAGAAAAAAAGCGTCCGCCCGGTTGGACGGAAACCGGAACGGACACAGGAACGGGTTTTCAACGGGGTTATTATACCACGTCAGCCCGGAAACCGCAAGAAGAAAATGCGCCTGTCGGGGAAATGGCAGTTCCCGGACAGGCGGACAGAGGCGCGGACTATCCTTCCCTACGCCGGTCCCTGTGCCGTTATCCTACCACAACGGCGGGCGGGCGTCAAGACAAAAACGCACGATACGGAACGAACGACGCGTTTCAGGCTGTCAAGGACGCCGTAACCGTCCCGGACGCCGCCGCGCTGTACGGGTTTCCTCCGAATCGTGCGGGGTTCATCCGTTGCCCGTTCCACGGCGGCGGGAATGAGAAAACGCCGTCCTGTCACCTGAAAGAGCGTTACTTTAAGTGTTTCGCCTGTCAGACGGGCGGAAGCGTGATTGACTTCACGGCGCGGCTTTTCAACCTGTCGCCCCTGGACGCCGTGAAGCGTCTTAACGTCGATTTCCATGTAGGCCTGTCGCTGGACGCCCACGCGCCCACGCCGGAAGAGCTGGAAGCGGCGCGAAAGCGTCGGGAAGTCCGGGACGCGGCGGAGCGGTTCGAGGCGTGGAGACAGGGCGCGATTGACCTTGTGTCATGCGCAATCGGCGTCGGAAATGACGCGCTAATCCACCGGACGCCGGACGAATGGACGGAAACGGAAGTATACGCAATCAAACAAAAGGCGCGGCTGGAATCGTTCGTTGACGATTTGGAGGCCGGGGACGACGGAAAGCAACTTTCCTCTCTCCGCGATTGGGGGGAGGTGTACGGGATTGCAAGCCGGATTTGTAGAGGGTAACTTAGCGGAAACCCGCGAATTGCTGGATACTGTCGGCGGATTGTTTACGCCGGAACAGTGGCGGGAAATTCACGGTATCCCGGAATCGGACACGCGCCCCGCGCCGATGGAGGACGCGCCGCCGTTCGCGCCGTTCCGCCCGTTCGAGGAAAGCGCGGCCTTGCCGCCGTTCCCGTGGGAGGCCTTGCCGCCCGTGTTGCAGGATATGTCGGAAACCCTCTCCGATTTCACCGAGACGGATTGCGCCCTTGCCGCTGTCCCTGAATTGGCAAATTGCGCTGCGGCAATCGGGCGAAAATTTCTTGTCAGTCCGAAACCCGGCTGGCGGGAGCCGTTGAATCTTTACGCGCTGTCCGCCGCCGTCACGGGCGAGGGCAAGAGCGCGGTTATGAGTTGGCTAAAACGGCCTCTTGCGGACTTTCAGGACGATTGGAACCGGGAACACGCGGCGATTGTGGACGATTACCGTGACAGGCTGGAAGTAACGGTGAAGGAAATAGAAGCCACGAAAGCGCGGGTAGCCAAAGGGAAAGCGTCCCTTGACGATTTGTCGAAACTCACGGCGCGGCGGCGTCAACTGGAGGATAACCCGGAACGGCTCATGTGCCTGTTTATTCAGGATTGCACGCCGGAAGAATTGGAGCGGTTGCTTGCCGACAACGGCGAAACCATGTCCATTATCTGCGACGAAGGCGGCATTATGGAAACGCTGACGGGCGGACGCTACAAGGACGGCGTGAATCTGGAGTGCCTGTTGAACGGCTACACGGGCGGAAGCGTGCAGACAAACCGCGTCGGGCGCAAGGCCGTTTATTTGAAAAATCCGTGCCTGACTGTCAATGTCATGTGCCAACCCGTCACCGCGCAGGAATTGACTTCCAGCGCGACATTTAACAGGCGCGGCCTGACCGGACGTTTCCTGTACGCGTTCCCGCCGTCAAAGGGCGGAAGCCGGACGGGAAACCGCCCTGAGCCGTATTCGGAAGCTGTGGAGGCCTACAACGAACTCATTCGCGCCCTGTTGGCCATAGGCCAAGACAATCCGCGTATCATTCTCTTTTCGGATGAGGCGTTCAACTCCTATCTGGAATTTTTCGCGGAGAAAGAAGCCCTGTTGCGGGAACTTGACGCGGATGACCCGTTCCGGGGATGGGCGGCGCGTATGCACGCGCACGCCGTCCGGCTTGCGGGCATTCTCCATGTATGCGCTTATCGCAATGAGGCCGACGATGTTCCGCTTTCGGCGGCGACGTTCCAACAGGCCGTGACGCTGACGCGGTATTTCAAAGCCCATGCGGAACACGCCTTTTCCCTGTCTGGCGCGTCCCTGTCGGAATCGGAGCGCGACGCGCTCTATATCTGGAAGCGCATTCGGGAAAGCGGTCAAAATCAGTTTGGCAAGAGTAAGCTCTTACACCTTTGCCGACGCTTCAAGGAACACGCGGAAAACATGGAACCCGGTTTGAATGAGCTTGTGACGCATGGTTATGTCCGTATTGTCGAACGCCGCACGGCTGGCAGACCCGCCGTTACAGTCTATGCCAACCCGGAAGCGTTGAAAGAAAATTAAACGTCAGGAATAGCGGGGTTAAAGGGGGTTTAGGGGTTAAAGTTCATGCGGATTCTTTACTTTAACCCCTTTAACCCCTAAAAACACATAGCGGCAAACGAATCAGTAGATTTTGGGGATATTGGGGTATGGGGTAATTTGTGAAAATGAAAGGCGGCGGGACTTCCGCCGCCTGATAGGAGATAAAGCTATGGGACGAACGAGCCAACGGAAAGGACGCCGGGGAGAGATTGAGCTTTCGGAGAAACTGAGCGCATACGGCTACAGCGTCACGCCGGGAGCGCCGCTGTCATTCGGAGGCGTCCCGGACGTAACCGGACTTCCGGGAATCCATATCGAAGTGAAGCGGCGGGAATGCCCTGATGTGCTGGCGGCGTTGCGACAGGCCGCGACGGACGCGGAGCGGTTCGGGGACGGTCTGCCTGTGGTATTCTGGCGCAAGAATCGCGGCAAATGGGTTGCGCTTCTTTCACTGGAAGCGTTCATGGAGCTTTACGGAAAGGGCGTTGTTCTCCCGGACGCTTGCCGGACGTTCCCCGGACGCTAAAACGCCGTTTCTTTTGCTCCTGACGCGTTTTCCGTCCCGGATGGTATTCTTATCCCCGCCGCCGTGGACGCGTCTACAGGCTTTCGAGGAACGTCCCGCCGCCCTACTTTTGCCTTACTTTTGCCCTACCGCGCAATCGCGGACGGCGCAAACAAGAGTATAACGAACGTGTAACGAAAGTGTAGCGCTTTCGCCGTCGTTTTCCTGCCTTGTGGAGCGTCCGTCACGGCGACGGGACACAGAAACCCGCACAAACGAGAAACGCTGTGAAAGTCACGAAAACGCCAAACCGGAAGCGTCGGAGGATTCCCCACGCTTCCGGTTTCCTATTGTCCGCGCTGGCCTGTCCCGCCTCCGCGCTTTTCTTTCCAAAAGCGACGCTTTTTGTCAACCTCTCCAAAATCCGGCGTGAAAATTCGTCCCGCCGCCCCTTGACAAATGTTTACAGGCTGTGGTATGCTGACGATGGAACGCATAGCTGTTGGCGCGGCTGTGCGGGACAAAGTGTAGTTAGTGGCTACGCGGTATAATTTTCCTATAGCCCCCCGCCAAGGGGGTTATTGGCGGGCTTGCGCTTGCGTAAGTCCGGCGCCGTTCTTTGCCACTAACAGGGAACGGCGCATATATTTTGCCCGTTCCCTGTGCGGATTCAAGGAGGTGCGATGATGGGAACAGGCATTCCCGGCGTCCCCATCCCTCACGGTGGGGGCGGCGGAAGGAGACGGAAGCGCAAGAAGGGCTTCCTGCGGTACTGTTGGGAACTGATTATGTGGGTGCTTGTGGCGTTCGCTATCGTGATTGCCATATTCGCTCTGCCGTATCTGTTCAAGTTCAGTCCGGGTGACATTATGGCGTTCGACAGCGCGGTAGGCTTTGAGAAAATCGACGCCTTCCGGGACGGCCTGCGGCACAAGCGCGGAATCAGTGAGATGAGCTTCTCCCACGACGGGCGGTCAATCACGTTCACGGACACCAACGGAACGCTGACGGGCATTGACGCCGAAGGGTACGACTACGGCGACGGCGGGGAGTACGAGAGCGACCTTGCCGAAGCGCGGCGGATACTCGACGAATGGGGGCTTGATTGAAATGGCCGTTCGGACATTCAAGCCCCGTCCCGTGAAATACTGCGCCGACTGTCAGACGGTTATCGCGGGGCCGGATACGCCGGGGCGCGTCTACAACGCTATCCGGTACTGCCCGGATTGCGCGAGAGAGCGAAAGCTATGGAGTGACGCCAACGCAAAGAAGCGGTTCCGCCGCGAACAGAAAGAGCGTAACCGCCTTCTCCGTGAGGAATGCGCCCTCTTGCGCAAGGAAAATTCGGAACTGTGGCGGCGGGTTGCCGCTCTGGAGGAAATGAATCAGGAGGCGAGAGGGTATGTTTAGCCTGTTCTGCGCGGTCTGGGCGTGGCTGGCGGACTCCGCGAATATCCTGCTTGACCTTGCCAACGCCGGACGCGACGCCGAAAACCCCTTTGTCATTGCGATTGTGGCGACGCTGGCGGTTATCCGAATCGCCGCGTTCCTGATTTTCACGATTCCGGCTCTGGTATGGCTCAAAAGTCAAATCTGGCCGACAAGAGAGCGTAGGCACAAGGATGAGTGGATAGAGGAAACCGGGTTCCGGGCGTTCATTATCGTGCTGATTATCGCGTCCGTCGCTTTTGAGTTCTGGGTGTCGCCGGAACGCAAGGCCGCGACCGACGCGGGGGACGCGCCGAAAATAGAGGCGGGTGATACGCCGTGACGAACAATGCGACGCTGGTTTTCCATAACACGCCGTTTCTCATTGTCGGCGGCATCGTCGCGGCGTTCCTGCTTCTGATGATTGCGGCCCGCGTCCGGGACTGGATACAGGAACGGCAGGAGCGCAAAGCGGACAGGGCGCGGGGGGAGGAATCCGAAGGCGTGACGCTGGCTCCCGCGCCGCGTCGGGAAGCGCTGGAACTGATAGCGAAGCTGGGCGCGGTTCGGGCGCGGATGGCGGAACTTGACCGCGCCTTGACGCAACGGAAAGAGGGCGTCCCGTGGAAATTTGGAATCGGAGCGAACGCGGAGAACGCTTTCCGCGACGCCGCCGCCGATTCGGACGTTGACCGCTTCCTTTCCGACGCGACGGAGCGTGACTTGACCGCCGCCCAAAGCGAGATGATTTCTCTTTTCCGTGGCGCGGCGAAATGGCTGGAAAAGTACGCGCCGGAGGAAGTCCCGCCGCCGCCTTTGTGGAAACGGATTAGAACTTTTTTAGGCAGATTCTTTCCCGCGCTAAAGCCGGACGCCGACCGAAAAATGGTGGCAGTAGTCCGAAAAGCGGAAGAAAAGCATTTGTCGGACAATCCCGAACCGCCCGAAAAAGTGACGGACGCGGAAGCGGCGGCGGATTCTCCGAAAAGCCGCGAAAAGTTGCGGATTCCGCTTGACCTTCTGGAAGCTGGCAAGCCGGAAAACCGCATGGACGGCGCGTCGCTCCGGCAGGCAATGAAACGCCTGTGCGATACCCTGCTGACGTACAAAATTGACGCGGTTCCCACCGGGACGCCCATACAGGGGCCGTCCGTGACGCGCTACGACTTCCAGTTGCAACCGGGCGTCAAGCTCAACAAGCTGGTAAATCTGGCGGACGATATAGCGCTGTCAATGGGCGTCGGCGGCGTGAGAATCGCGCCTGTGCCGGGGAAAAGTTCCGTCGTGGGCATAGAGGCCCCGAACGCGAAGCGTTCCATAGTCCCCCTGCGCGGCGTTCTGGAGGAACGCGATTTCATGTATGGTTCCCCGACAGCGTT
>JAFSOM010000183.1 GCA_017447005.1 Oscillibacter sp. | reverse complement strand
GGGCCGCAACGTTGCGCGATAATGCCTCCCACCGGCGCGCCGTAACGGTAGCTGACGCCCAGATTGCCCCGGAGCGTATCGCGGAGCCAATGGAGGTAGCGGAGCCAGACGGGCAAATCGAGTTCGAGGGCCTCACGCGCCGCCTCATATTCCGCCGCCGTGCGTTCCCCGCCGGAGCCGCCCAGCACGTCTAACGCGCTTCCATGCGCCAGCGCGAGCAGGGCGTAGATAATGGCGGTGATAAAAAACATCGTCAGAACCGCCGAGAAAATGCGTCCGAAGAGATAGCGCGTCATGAAAGCCCTCCTTTCGACGCCACGCGGCGCGGGTCAGTTTACGTACCACTCCCAGACATTGTCGTTGCACATCAGGGAAGCCGAATTTTTAATGCCCGATACCCGCGACGTTTTCACCCAGTATTCCCCGACAAAGTAGATGGGGATAAACCATGTCTGTTCCGCAAGATAGCGTTGGTACTCCTGTACGAGCGCGATTTTGGCGTCTTTGTCGATAGTCGCGCCGATTCGCGCCACGTAGTCGGCCCGCACGGGGTCGGGGACGTAGTCGGGGGCGGTGTTATTGGCGGGGAACTCCGTCTCGAACCAGAGCGAATAGGCCGACGCGGAATGCCCCGAAAGCCCCAAATCATACGCGCCGCTTGTCAGTCCGGAAAACATCGTCGCCACGTCCACGATAACCATATTGATATTGATTCCGGCCTCCTGCCACTGTTGCGCCAGAAGCGAGGCGATATTCTCCCGTTTCGACGCGAACGCGAACGTGTAGGCGCGTCCGTCGTATCCGGCCTCTTTCAAGAGTGCTTTCGCCTTTTCCACGTCACGCGGGAACGCTAACGACGGGTCATGGTAGACCGTATTGACCATCTCGTAACTGTAGGCGGGGATTCCCACGTCTTTCTGCGCGGAAGCGATTATCGCGTCTTTGTCGACGGCGTAATGCAGGGCCTGACGGATTCTCGCGTCCGGGATGTTCTTTTCGTTGATGAGCGCCTCCATGAAAAAGTTTTGCGTTTCCCCCTCGTAGACCTCAAAGCCGTTGGCCTCCGCCGTGGGCACGTTGTCGGGGGAGATGTTCGCGCCTAGGGCAATCATGTCAATCTCGCCGGAGAGCAGAACCGTCAGACGGCTTGCGGAATCGAGGACGCGCAACACGAGCTTGTCCCAGTTGCCGCCGCCGAGCTGATAGTACGGATTGGGCGCCAGCGTCATTTCGGAGCCTGTGATTTGCGACACGTAGACGCAGGGGCCGGAGCCTACCGGATTCTTCCAGAACTCCGCGTCCAGAATTTTGGCGGGGTCGACGTTTCCGAGAAGATGTTCCGGCAACACAAGGAATTTCCGGTTATAGTGCAACAGAAAATCGTCCGGGTCGGTGACTTCCTTGAATGTGAGCTTGAATGTCGTATCGTCGATAGCCTCCGCGCCGAAGGTTTCGCCCTCAATGCGCACGCCGTCGGCGTCCGTCCCGGCGAGGATGTTCGTAAAGACGCGGGTGGAAAACGCCGAATCAGGAGCCGCGAGCAGATTCGCGGTAAAGGCCCAGTCATGCGCCGTGGCCTTTTCGCCGTCCGACCATGACGCGTTTTCATTCAGATAAAAGATAGCCGCTTTCCCGTCGTCGGCGCTTTCCCAGCGCGTCGCGGCGCGGGGAAGGATGTCCGCGCCAGCCATATCCGTAAAGGCCAGCTTGTCGAAAATCTTATCGTACAGCGAAAGCTCATACATCGTAGTGGACGTGGAATAATACGGGTTGAAACTCCCCCACGCGGTCGTGAAGGCCATATTGATAACCTTTTCGGAAGTTCCGTCATTGTCGCCGTCGGCGCCGCCTCCGCAGGCCGTGAGCGTCAGGAGCAGAGAGGCGATAAGCGACAGGGCAATCAAACTTTTCCGAAGCCGTCCCCCTTGCGAAGCGCTTGCGCGTCCGCACAGATTCCGTTTGTCCATTGCGAAACCTCCTTTTATGCTCTTAAAATTGTCACGAGTAGCGCGTTATGCTCTTGAAATCGTCATGAGCGGCGCGTTATGCGCTTAAAATCGTCATGAGTAGCGCGGATAACGCGGACACGCGCTGCTGTGCGTATCCCCGTCGATACGTTTCAACGGCGTCAAAGGCCGTTCGCCCTTGGCGCAACCCTCCGTGGCGAACATGCACCGCGTGCGGAAGATACAGCCCGACGGCATGTAAACCGCGCCCGCCGTATCGCCGCGCAGCGTCACGCGTTTTCGGTGATTGCGGGTATCCGGCACGGGATTCGCCGAAAGCAGGGCTTGCGTATAGGGATGTACCGCGTGGTCAAAAATATCGCGTTTCGTGCCCTCCTCCACGATTTGCCCCAGATACATCACCGCCACGCGGTCGCAGAGATAGCGGATACTCCCGAAGTCATGCGAGATGAACAGATAGGACACGCTGCGCTCCCGCTGGAAACGTTTCATCAGGTTCAGAATCTGCCCCCGTACCGACACATCCAAGGCGCTGACAGGCTCATCGCACACCACTAAATCCGGACTGGAAATCATCGCCCGGGCGATTGCGATTCTCTGCCGCTGTCCGCCCGACATCTCGTGAGGGTATTTCATCAGGAATGACTTGTCCAGCCCGACTAATTCCAGCATTTGCCGCGTTTTTTCCATGCGCTCTTCCGGGTCGCCAATTTCCATGGCGTCAAGCGGGGCGGAAATCAATTCCTGTACGGTCTCCCGGGGATTCAGGGACGCGTAAGGATCCTGAAAAATAATCTGCACGCGGCGGCGCAACGGGTTCATCTGTTGGGGCGTGAAGTCCGTCACGTCCACGTTGCCGTATAAAATCCGTCCTTCCGTGGCGGGAATCAGCTTTGTGACGAGTTTCGCCAGCGTGCTCTTGCCGCAACCGGATTCCCCCACTAATCCGAGCGTCTCGCCCCGCCGGATGGAGAACGACACGTCATCCACCGCTTTGAGCAATCGTCTTTCACGGTACAGCCCCCTGCCGTTGACCGTGACGGGAAAGCATTTTTTCAGACCGGATACGGTCAGAACCGTTTCAGCCATACGCAAGCCCCTTTCTCGAAAAGCGGATAGACGGAAACTGTCCGGAATCGCGGACGGAATTTCTCGAATCGCGCAAGCAAGTTACACGCTTACGCCATGGTATTTTACCATAAAAGAGGCGCGTTTACAATAGCGTTTCCGCATAAGTTCAAATATGTACTTACAAAAAAAGGCGCCCGCGTTACGGGGCGCTTGCGTTTCGCCCACGCGAACGGCGCGGACGTTATTTCATCGTTTCGTCCGGGAAGTCCTTCCGGCCTACCTGTATCACGCGCATATCCAGCATACGCAGACGTTCCAGAATATCCGGCGGCGCTTTCTCGTCCGTGATGATACAGCCT
>JAFSOM010000182.1 GCA_017447005.1 Oscillibacter sp. | reverse complement strand
GTTAATTCCTCGTTTTCCAGTTTTAATTGCGTTTCGGGGGCGTCTTCCCCGCCGTTCGGGGAATACGTGACGGTGAAGGACGTGGGCACGACGAAGGGAAGCGGGGCGCTGGTACTGGAATTGCGTTCGTTGGCGACGGCCTCTACAGTAGCCTCATACGAGCCGGGAGCAAGGCGAAGGGAATAGGAAACGTCCCGCAAGGTGGAGGAACGAACCTGCGCGCCGTCCTGTTTGATGACGAGTTTGTAAGTGGCGGCGTTCTCAATGGGTTCCCAGAACAGTTTGACGTTGGCGCTCTCCGTGCCCTCCAAATCCACCTGCAAAACCGGGTCGTCCAGCGTCACCCATTGCGTAGGCTCAATCTGGAACAACTGCGCCCCGGTGCCGTTTTTGGTGAAAATCCATAGTTTTGTGTCCTCGTCCGTCCGTTCCTCGAAAATGTCCAGCACGCGGTCGGAGCATTTCGGGCGGAGCTGATACAAGGTTTTGTTTCCGTCCGCGCCGCTCTGATAAAGATACCACTGTTGGCTTGCCGACGCGGTATAATTCTCCGCGCACACGTCCGTGCGGGATTCGCCGCTTCCGCCGACGGTCGCCAGCGCGGGCGTCCGGAGCGCGTCGCGTTTCGCCGAGAGAATCTCATAGGAGCCGTCGGACTGACGGATAAAGCGCCAGACCTGTTCGGCCTGTTCGGTTTTGGCGCGGGAGGTCACTTTTCCGTTTCCGTCGTGGCTGACGTAGCGGTCAAGCGACGGATTGATGATATAGGCATGGAAATCGGCGTCAAGCGTCTTGACATAGCCGCTGAAACTGCCGAATGACGCGCTGGTAAGCTGTACCGTGTCAATCCGGACAGGGAGAGTGACAACTTCCCCCTCCTCATTCTTCTCACGGATAATGAAATAGTTCCATAACGCGTGATAGCGGTCGGTGTTATGGGAATTGATAACCGGATTCCCGGCGGAGTTGACGCCGACGCAGAGAACCGCGTGCCGGAAAGATTCGCCGTCGTTCGTGCTGTAGAATACCGGACTGCCCGTGAAAATGTCCTTTTTCGTGGCGTTTTCCACCAAGCGTCCGCGATTATCCGCCATCCAGCGGCGCAGATTCGTCGCGCCCGTCCAAGTCGCGCTACGGTTCGTGGAAGTCGTATAGTACCACCCGTCGTTTCCGTAAGCGCTCCCGACTACCTGCGGCATGCCTCCGGTGGAAATGCTCTGGGAAGTAAAGTTCGCGCAGTCGCCGCCGTAGGGGTTGAAATTGGCGTAGGCGGGATTGTAATTTTCCCAATAGGTTTCGGAATACGCGACGGCCTTTTCCACGTCGTATTCGGGATAGTAGCTGTACGAGAGAAGCGCGGCGGCCTCATCGGACGCTGACGCTTTGACGGGCGTTTCGTCGGCGATAGATTCCAGCGCGGCGCGCTCCTCCAATGCCCGTTTACTTTGTTCGGAGAGCGTGTCAATGCCGAGAATGTCGGATTCGTCGTACTCGTCGGCGAGAATCGCAAAGGCGCCGTCGGGACGTTCCGCCGCGGTCAGAATATGCCACGTGCCGAAGCCGGAAACGTCAAGGCCGCCTTCCCCGTCGGACAGGTCATCGTAGTCGTAGTAAGTCCACTCGTATACGCACAGCGTCCACGAGCCGTCGGGGTTACGGGTCGTGCGGTCGCGGTCGATACGTACGGTAACGTCGGCGTCCAGCACGGCAACGCCAAGCCGGGACTCCATTTCGCGGACGCGTTCGGCCCGCAAGGCGTTATTTCCGGCGACAGCCGCGCTCATCTCCGGCGCGTCGTCGGCGGACATGAGGCGCATATCTCCGCGATACGCCGCCTCCCGGGCGTCGAAGTAGGCCGACAGCGCCGCCTCCGCGCCGTCGTCGCCCAACAGTTTCACATCGTCCGATTGTCCGAAGGTCAGCGCCGCCATTTCGTGACAGTTCAGCGGCGCGACGCCTTGAAACTCCGCCGCCGCCAGCGTCGCGCAACACAGCGCCGCCAGACAGAACAGCGTCAAAATACGTGTCCATCGTTTCATCACTCTCAACCTCCTT
>JAFSOM010000181.1 GCA_017447005.1 Oscillibacter sp. | reverse complement strand
CTACTCTTTATATCGGAAATAGTATAAGACTGTTCCTTCGGAAAAATGGAAGGCATTACGCGGCTTACGTCTCCGCTCAATTCATAATACTGGTACTCGTCCTCCGCGTTGCGAACCGTGAGAATGTGCAGTTTCGGAATGCCGAACGTTTCCAAAGGCAAGTCCAAAAGTTCCGGGGCGCTGTTCATGGAAAGGCTGTCCACAAACAGAAAACGGTTCCGGTCAACGGACTGTCCGCAGTGCGGACAGTTCACCTCATCCTGAAACAGGCGGAACGTCGGCTTGAAATAGGTCGTAACTTTACCGCAATGGTCGCATGTAATGCTCTGGAGAAACTGCCGTTCCAGAATCAGCGACGCGCCGACGCCGGAGCGTTCCGCCTGCGAAACGAATGTAAGAAATTCCCGCGCGGTGACGGCGTTTGTCAGCGGCGTCTCAATGATTTTATCATAGGCGGCATGCGCCACACAATCCGGATCCTCGCTCAGACGAATCGTCTCAAATGCGCCGTTGGCACCCTGAAAGAAAAGCTCTTTTCCGGTCAGCGCGGGTTTACCCAGAATCAGCTTAATGGCCTCCTGAACCTGAAGGGCGGAAACAATGGCTGATGAAATTTGGATGGTGGGCATTTTGCGTTCGCTAAACATACGGCGTTTGAAGTCGTCGCAGGAATAGCGCCGCCGCGCCGCGTCCAACAAAGTCTGCGGCGCGAAACACTGATAACAAGCCCCCTCTTCGCCGGAAAAGACCTTGATGTTTCCCGCAAGCTGGTTGATTCCCGCGTCTATCCACGGCTTCCTGACCAAGCGGCACTGACGGTTTACCGCAAAGCGCGTTTCGACGTTGTCCAGACATCCCAAAACCACGTCAAAATAGCGGTAAACGCCCGCGCCCAAGTCCCACACAATGTCGCCGTCGAAGAAGTCCACCTTGCTGGACTTCTCCAGCGCCATTTCCTTGACGCGCAGAGCCGCCGTTTCCGCTTTCTTCTTGCCCGCGTCCTCCATGCGAAACAGAACCGTCCGGCTGAGATTGGAAACGGAGATAGTGTCCATGTCGCATATCAGGATATTTCCCACGCCCAAAAGGGCGAGATTTTTTAGCGTCTCATTGCCGATAGCGCCCGCGCCGATGACCAGTACGCGGGCGTTACGGAGTTTCTCCTGACTCCATCCCTCAATCCGTTCCTGACGGTCAAAGGGATTGTCTTCTGAATTTTTGATAATCGTAAACGTTCCCATAATTTTCTCCTGTCCTGTCCGGCTTTCATGCCCAATAATCCGTATTGCCGCAAACGGCGCAAGTGAAGGGATGACCCGTTGGCAGAAGCAGTTCCTCTCCCGGATGTTCCTCACGGTAGACGTTTGCCATCGTGCCGCAGAGAGGACACTTTGCCGGAGCGCGCCGCGTCTGTATGCTAAACGGGGGGTTGTCCGTTTCACGAAGCGCCTGCTCCCGTTGTTTTGCGTATAGGCTGTTCGTATCGACGATACGAAAAATGGCGTTTTTATTGGGCTTCGCTTTTCCGGGAGGGCGTATGATTCTGAAAGTCAGATTATCTTCCATTTGATTCCACCATATCCCTGAAATGTTCAGTCAGTGAAAGTTTTCGGGCAGTATTCGCATTTCGTGGCTTCGGCGGAATGGAAGCAGGCCAGCAGTTTTTGGTGTGGGTTGAGAACCGCGGCAAAGTGCCAAGGCCGATTGAAAAACGTCCGCTGTGTACCCATATCCGTTCCGGACATAAAAACGGGTAGTCCGTTCGGGTGTGTGTGGTACCAGCCGATAACGCGCAACCCCTTTCCACTGTAACGCTCGTCGAAAACGTCGAGCATTTTCGCCCACGTATCGACGCCCATTTCCAGATAAGCCGCGCTGGAGCGCGTCAGTTCGGCGGGAATCGCGGATTCGACCAGACCAATGACGCGCCGCTTCACGCGGAAAGGCTGTCCGATTAAAAGTCCGCCTTGTTCGCGAACATTCCACTCCGTTTTCTCTCCCCAAGAGATGTGTTCTTTGATAATCCGCTCGGCGTCTTCCGTGATGACCAGCAACGGACATTCCGTCTTATCCAAACCGCGTTGCGCCCGCAAAATGGGATAACGTTTCAGCAGGGATTCAAGCGAAACATCGCGTATCACAGAATCTCCGCTTTCCGGCTTCCTGCGGATAATGAAAAGCGGTTTCGTCTTATCCCGTCGCTCCGTTTCCGGTGCCGGTAAAGGCTCCTCACGCGGTTCAGGCTTCGCCGTTTCGTCCGGCCGCGCCGGACTTACTATTTCCGCGTGCAATTCGTCGGGGGTCTTCACATCGCGCCTCCTTGTCTTTTGTGCGTCGCGTCATCTGTTTGGAAACAGGCGGCAAAGTCGAAAATGTTGCGCGTCCTCAACGTTCAGAATCAGCGCCGAATCGCGCCCGAACAATCGCCGTTTCATTTCCTCCACGTCAATGTCTCCGCCCGAAAAGAGAAAGACCAATTTAGGCGTTCCATCTGTCGCGCTGTCTTGATAAGTTGTATTGAAAAACTCCGCGTCTATGTCCACAGCGTTGTCACGGGGCGACAATACACGGATGTTTAAAAACCGCTCGTTCAGCAAAGTCATCGCGTGGTCGTCTGTCGGGTCAACGCCTGTTCCGTAAGTGACGGCTACGCAATAGTCTGACGACATCTGCACACGCCGCAACTGCTCGAACAGCCTTTGGATAAAATCAGGACGTATCTTGAAAGCGTTCGCTTCGTTGCTTGTGGAAGCGTCAAAATATATCCAGCCGCTTTGGACGCGGGAGGACAACTGACTTTCCGATAGAATATCTGCGCTCTCCCGCAGGACGCTGCATCCCGGCTTATGCGGAAATCTGACTGAAAAGGGGAGTGGAGAATAGAATTTCGGAAGGGTATAAAAAGGCGTCTGGTTTTTATTTCTCAAATTAACCCATAATACACAATCGCACATGCCGCAGACATCGTGCCAATCGCACAGTTTGTTCTTATTGACCGGGCGATTTGAATACACGACAGCCAGATTTACACAGTCAGGCGATTGCTCCCGCTCTAGATACTCCACATATTGCCCGCTGTCTGTGATATACCAGAATCCTGTCGCTTTGATACTGCTTCCGACGTGGTTTTCAAAAGTATAATGCGGTACTCCGTTCCACATATAATATAAGTTTTCCGGAGATTTAAGCGGATACAGCAAAATCAGTTCGTTTTTTACGGACAGGTAATTTTGCAGCTTAGCTTTTTGTATAAGTTCTTCCACTAATTCACGTTGGATAACCAACATGCGTTCGTTTGTCCGTTGATACAGGAACTGCGAAAAAGTGAAAGCGTCCGGGGGTGCCACAGCGTTCACGATTGTTTGCACCGCGTTCTTTATAACGTGACCATGCGGAACGCTTGGCACGTTGTTCCGCGTTTTATGCGTGGTCGTGGTGGGACGATGAACGGAAGCGGCTGGAGTTTGCTGGGCAGGTTGAGCCGGAGGCGGCAGGGGCGGCTGGGGGTCGGTGCGGGACGTAATGTTAAACGTCTTGCGTTCCTCTCCGTTCTCTGCGCGTCCCGTCGCGGTTCCGGCGCGTTTCGTTCCATTTCCCGCACGGTCTTTTGGGAAAGAATACCACCCGGCGTTGACATTTGCCGGAAGTGCGGTCACGCCCGTAATATACGCTTTCTTATCGTAATCCGCCTGAGAGCAAAACAGCTTACCGCGGCAGTTCAGACAGTCCGCACCGTTGAAAACAGACCAGATTCCGCGCTGTGGATTAAAAATGACGGAAAACTGCCAGTATTGGGAGAAAAATTTCCGGTGCGTGTTCTGGTCTACGTTGGACATTTCGACGCGCATATTGGGGTGCGTGTGGTACCATCCGAGAATACGCATTTGTCCGCCATCCGGCGTGGACGCTTTTTTCCGGTCAAGCGCCTTGTGCATCTCAATCCAGCTTTCCTGCGTGAATTTGAGATAGGTTTCGTCGCCGGAAATCGGAGAGGGAATCACGCTTTTTACAAGTCCGTAGACAATCTGCGTCTCCGGGTCTTTGTAAACGTCGCCAATCAAAATGCCGCCCTGCTCATAGCGGTTGTAGGCACTCTGCACGCGCCATTCAATATGGGATTTGATTTCCTCAAAAGCGGCGGGAAGAATATACAGTGCGCAGGGAGATTCCGGGGGCATGTTTTCGGCGTCTATGGAGGCGTACTCCTCATATTGCTGTAAATCAAGAGGCAGTTCCACAAGCTCAGGTTCGGACGGTTGTCGTATTATTTGAAAAATACTCGTAACCTCCCTTCCGGTTTCACAGGAACAGACGTTCTGCCATGTTAGCGCCTGCTAATAATTTGAAATGTGGGTTTGTTTCCGCCGCCATTTTGCGGGGTGGAAGGGTCAGGGAGCAGGGTACGGTCGCACGGAAACAGGCCGGAATTTTTACGGGAAACGTACCAACTGTTGGCGTCCCTATTGGCCGGGCTGTTTTCGTTCGTAATCTCCGGGTCAAACTGTAGCGTCTTTACCATGCGAATCACATGGTCTCCCAACGCTTCCCCCACTCGCCAACTGCCGTAGCACCAATGGCTGTCATCAAACCAGTTCGGATGAAACGGCGGAGAGGATTCCATGACAATTCGAGGCGCGGAGTTCGGATAGTCCGGCGGCAGAGTGACCGTCACGACGCTGACATTTCTGTAAATGGGGCTTCCGTTGGCACGTTTGCCTGTAATAGTACGAACATGGATAGTAACGCGGTACTTTTCCACATACGGCGGCTTCCCTTCCACGGCCTCCCATGAAATGACACCGCTGTTTTGGATGTTGAGCATTTGCTTATAGTCGTTTCCCAGACGGATTTTTCTAATTTCCTGCGGCGTCATTTCGAGCCTCCTTAATAAAGCGCAAGGCGGGGAGACGGAACGGCGCGTCCGCGCCGTAGCGCCTAACGGATAACAAATTTGAACCCAGAGTTCTTTCCGCCGTTATTAGGCGGGGTGGACGGGTCGGGGAGCCGGGTACGGTCGCACGGAAACAGGCCGGAGCGTTTCTTGGCAATGTACCACGCTTTCGCGTTTTCATTGGCCGCGTCGTTCTCGTTGGTAATGGCCGGGTCAAATTGGAGCGTCTTTATCATGCGAATCACATGGTCGCCTAACGCTTCTCCGATATTCCAATGCCCGTGACACCATATGCCGCCGAGGTACCAGTTCGGGTGGAAGGGGAACGGTTTGGACTCCATTGTGATAGTCGGATGGAACATCGGATAGTTCGCCGGAAGAACGACCTTTACGACGCTGACATCCCGGTATACGGGGCTGTCGTCGAAACGCTTGCCCACGATGGTACGCACACGGATGGTCACGCGGTACTCCTCCACATACGGCGGCGTCCCCTTCACGGCTTCCCATGAAATGACACTGCTGTTTTGGAGGTTGAGCATTTGCTTATAGTCGTTTCCCAGACGGATTTTTCTGATTTCTTGGGGCGTCGGCATTTTAGGCCTCCTTATCCGTATTATCCGTTGGATTTCGCGCCGTCAGGAGCATACACAGCGATTCGAGGCCGCGTTACGACGGCCTCCCGGCGTCAGTGGCGGGAATCACCCGAATGGGAGAACCGCTGACAGCGCCGCCCTCGGCTAAAGTCTGCGACCCGCTGATTTGCTTTTGCGTGGTTTTCACAAGAAGCGAATATCCCCCTTGTGCGGCGTTGTCCGGGATAAATCCGCTGGAAATCAGCTCGTTGAGTACGGCTGTCGCGGTCATGCTGTCGTCGACCTGCACTTCCATGCTCTGGTCAGTCGTTGGATTGAGGAAGGTAACATTGATTACGTTCGCCATAATTTAAGAAGCCTCCTTGAAAAATATGAAGCGTCGCAAGCGAGTTAGACGCGCTTTTCTTTATTTCCGGTCAACAGAACGCATATATAACAATCCTGTGCCGATTTAGTAACGCCAGACAGAGATAGAATAGCGCAACATGATTTTGTAAAGCCGCTAAGTTTTGACAAAAATACAATATAATCCTTAGTATTATACAAATTCCAAATCTTTTTGTCAATGCTTTTTTTAACAAATTATCGATTCAAAATTTTTTGAGGCGGAGCCGAAAGCGCAGATTTTCCCGCGAGAATTTGAAGGCGTCGAATGTGCCATAAAAGCGCTGATGCGATATTCAATGGAAACCTGTCCACCGCACACAAGCGGTTGTCTTTAAAAATGCAGAAAAAGCTTGCAATATTCGCCCGGTTTCGATATAATAAATGCAATGTCTGCGCGGCGCGTTCGTGAAATGCCGCGTCGTCTTGGGAGAGATTTTATGAATACGTTGCGTTACAGTGCCCGCCTCGAACGCTGCGCCGTGCTGGGTCCCGGAAACCGGGCGGTTTTCTGGGTGTTCGGCTGTTGCTTTTCCTGTAAGGGCTGCATTGGCGAGCGGTACAAGACCGGGCGGAGTTTGGAGACAACCCCGCAGGAAGCCGCCGAATGGTATCTGCGGCAGAACGCGGACGGCCTGACGATTAGCGGCGGGGAGCCGATGTTACAGGCGGACGCGCTGTCCGAGACGATAGGCCTTATCCGCGCCGCGCGGGACTGCGGCGTGATTGTCTATACCGGGTTCGTCTACGAGGAACTGCTGAAAAAGCATGACCCGGACATCAACCGCTTTCTGGGACAGATTGATTTGCTCATTGACGGGCCGTACATTCAGGACTTGGACCATAATCAGCCCTATCGCGGCTCGGAAAACCAGCGCTTTCTTCTCCTGACGGAACGTTACCGGACGGAACTGGAGACGTATTACAAGGCGGCGCGTTCCCGGCAAATCGAACTCCATTTTTCGGAGCAACAAACCATGATGGCCGGCGTACCCGGTCGGGAACAGGCCGACATCTGGCGAAAGATTAAGGAATTGGGGGAGCGGAATGTCCAAAAAATTTGAACTGCTCATGGAAAACACGCAACTGGAACTGGAGCTTTCGTCGGAACGCGCCGCGCATGAACGAACGCGGACGAAGCTTTTGACAACGCAAGCGGCGCTTTGGGCGGAACAGGCCGCGCATAAGAAGACGCAAGAGGAGCTTTCGTCGGAACGGGCGGCGCGTCAAGCGGCGCAAGCGGAGCTTTGGGGGACAAAAGCCGCGCTGGACAATGCGCAAGCGGAGCTTTTGGAAACAAAAGACGAACTGGACAATACGCAAGCGGAGCTTTTGGAAACAAAAGACGAACTGGACAATACGCAAGCGGAGCTTTCGAGGACAAAAGACGCGCTGACGGCGGCACAAGTGGAGCTTTCGAGGACAAATGACGCGCTTTCGACAACGCAAGCGGCACTTTGGGCGGAACAGGCCGCGCATAAGAAGACGCAAGCGGAACTTGCGCGGACAAACGACGCGCTTACGGCTGCGCAAGCGGAGCTTTCGGCGGAACAGGCCGCGCATGGGAAAACGCAAGAGGCGCTTTACTGGGCAAAAGACGCGCTTTCAACACTGGAAGACGAATTTTTTCAGACAAAAGACGCGCTGACGGCGGCGCGGGCGGATTTGTCACGGGAACGAGCCGCGTTTGCCGCAACGCAAGAGGCGCTTTCCGATAAGACGGCGGAAGCGGAACACCTGAATCAAGAGCTTGAAAATTCCGTAGTCCTGCTGGAACTCAAAACGCTGGACTGTGAACAGGCGCGGCAAACGCTGGCTTTCCTGCGGGAGCGCAACCTGTCGGATGAGGACACGTTAGAGTTAATGCGGGCGGAGCCGTTTCTGAAAGGCAATTCCGTGCGGAAAACTTTGGAGACCGTGGAGCGGGAACTCGACGCGGCGGAAAACGCGCTGGGACGGATTATCCGCTTGCGGGAGAAAATTAACGACGCCGTGCAAACAGCGATTCTTGTTGGAAACGGCGCGCTTCCATTGAGCGAGGAACTGGGAGGAAATGGAAATGGCGCAGATAGACCAACTTCGGAACAGGGTCCGGAGGATGGAGCGGGACTTGAACGCGGCCATGAACGAACAGGAGCGGCGGCGGCGGGAGATTGAGCGGAACAATCAACGGCAAATCGACCGTCTGCGCCGGGAACTGGAACAGGCCAAACGCGATATGGACGCTTCTTACGCGCAGAAAGTGCGGGCGCTGTCCGAGGAACTGACCGCGAGGGAACGCCGTTTTCAGCAGGAACTTCGCCGCGCCGACGAACAGGCGCAAGCCCGGCGCGCCGAACTCTTGCAGGCGCTTCGGGACGCCAACGAGGAACTGCGCAAGGAAGTGGAGGAAATCCGCCGCAGGGAGTTCGAGAGGACGGAAAACGGCAGGACGCTGGCGCGGGAGCGGACGCGCTACGCCGAGGAGCGGGCGGCGGCGGTCGAACGCACGCCCCACGAGTTTTTCTGCCCCGGACAACTGAACCTTTTCCGGGAACATCTGGATTCCGTGCAAAGCATGATACGTT
>JAFSOM010000180.1 GCA_017447005.1 Oscillibacter sp. | reverse complement strand
GGATTTAGGGGGGTTACGCGTAAAGTTAATGACATTGGGATTAATGGGAATCCCGGTAGGCCTGCGCGGTTTTGAGATAGCCCCGCGCCGAAACGCGGTTGCTCTCGATTTCCTCCGGTTTGAGCGGACGTACCACTTTCGCCGGACTGCCCAGTAACATGGAACCGTCGGGAGCGTCCATTTTGCCCGTCACGACGGCCCCGGCCCCGACAATGCAGTCATTGCCAATCCGGGCGCCGTTGAGCACAATGGCCCCCATGCCGATAAGCGTATTGTCGCCGACGGTACAGCCGTGCACAATGGCGCTATGCCCGATGGTACAGCCTTTCCCGACGGTCGTCGCCTCGTGCAACACGGCGCAGTCCTGAATATTCGTCCCGTCGCCGACGATAATCGCGCCGTCGTCGCCGCGAATCACCGCGTTGTACCACACGCTGACGCCCTTGCCTAACGTTACGTCGCCGCTGACTTTCGCGCCGTCGCAAATCAGCGCGTTTTCGTCGGTTTGTCTTAGTTCGTATGCCATACGTTCGCTCCTTTCGGTTCTGTCGGATGGTTGTCAGGACAATTTCCGCCGGATAATTGTCAAGCCAATTCCGGGGAGAAATTGCCGTCGGTAAAGACCGGAATTTCCCGTCCGTCCGCCGTCGCTCCGGTGATACATAAATCCGGCGTGCCTACCATGAAGTCCACGTGCGTGATAGAATCGTTAAGGCCCCGGGCTTTCAGCTCGTCCTTGGACATCTCGCGCCCGCCCTCGATACACGGGTACGCCTCCCCGAAGGCGATATGACAGGCGGCGTTTTCGTCAAACAGCGTGTTGTAGTAGAGCAGTTTCTGATTGGAGATGGGACTGTCATAAGGGACAAGCGCGACTTCCCCGAAATACGACGCGCCCTCATCCACGGAAATCGCGGCTTGCAATTCGGCTTCTCCCTTTTCGGCGCGGGCCTCCGTGATTTTGCCGTCCCTGACGACAAAATGGAACTTGTCAATAATATTCCCCTCGTGGACAAGCGGCATAGCGGAGTACACGACGCCGTTCGCGCCGTTCCGTAGGGGGGCCGTGAAAATTTCCTCCGTGGGGATATTGGCGATAAAACTTTGTCCGGCGGGGGTTACGTCCTCCCCGGATTCCCAAATATGACCTTCCGGCAGTTGAATCGTCAAATCCGTGCCCAGCGCGTTCGTATAATGCAAAGAGCGCAAGCGCAGGGCGTTCAATTTTTCCGTGCGGCGGCGCAGGGTGTCGAGATGTTCGCGCCAGCGTTCCACGGCGCGCCCGTCGCCGCTGACGCGTACCGCGTAGAAAATCGCCTCCCATAGCTTTTCAACGGCCTCTTCCGGCGGCGTATTGGGAAACGTTTTCGCGGCCCAGCTCGGAATGGGTATCGACGCGATACACCACGGAAACGCGCTGGACATTTGCAGGCGGTCGAACTCTTTCAGGGCCTCGCCCGACGCCCGCTGACTTTTCACCAGCCGTCCCGGGTCGACGCCGCGCAGATTTTCCGGGTCGGTGGCGGAAATCGCAAGGTAGGCCGCGCCCTCTTTGGCGTGGTCGTTGAAAAAGCGCGAACGCCATTCGGGGACGCTTTCAAAGACTTCCTCCGCCGCGTGCAGGTATTTCATACGCGTCAAGGCGTCGTCATACCAGTTCATCACGACTTCCTTGCAACCCGTTGCATACGCCTCCTCCGCGCACATCCGCGCAAAATACGCGCATTCCACCGGAGAGGAAATCACAAGCCTCTGTTCCTCGCGCACGTTCAAGCCGATTTGAATTAATAAGCGGGCGTATTCCCGCAAGCTCTCGTTCTTCAATGCCGATTCCTCCTGTTTTCGCGGTTCCGGATTCCGTCGCGTCCGCACAGCCCCGACGGGGAAAGCGGAACTTTTACGCGCCACAGAGTAACATATTTGTCATTATTTTGCAAGAGGCTTTGCGGATTTTTCGCGGCGTCGGCGCGTTTCTCCCGATTACGCCCAAAAAACACTGGACATTGCGGGAAAAAGATGGTATGATTAGGCGGAATAAGGGCGGAGCGTCAGACTGTCCGGTTTTCGGGCGTTCCCCCAAAGGCGTAGAGCAGTCATCACATTTCAGTCACGCGCTGAAACAAAGGAGAGTTTGAGTATGTCACACAAGAAGTCGGAATCCGCAAAAGCCGGAAAGAAAAAGGCCGCGAAAGCCGTCGCCGAAGCTGTCGTTGAGCCGACTGTCGAGGCCGTCGCCGAAGCCGCCGTTGAGCCGACTGTCGAGGTCGTCGCCGAAGCCGTCGTTGAGCCGACTGTCGAGGCCGTCGCCGAACCGGTGACCGAGGTCGTCGTAGAGGCGGTTCCGGAAGACCTCCCGCAACCCCGGCGCAGCGTAGCCTTTATCGGCTCGGAGTGCTACCCCTTTGTCAAAACCGGCGGTCTGGGCGATGTCATGTACGCGCTTCCCAAGGCCCTGACGAAACAGAACTGCGACGTAAAGGTTATCATGCCGCGCTACAAGTGCATTCCCGACAAGTATCAGGAAAAGATGATTTATCGCGGCGCGTTCAACATGGACCTCTGCGCCGACGGGAAATCCTACTATGTCGGCATTATGGAATACGTCTGGGACGGCGTAGTCTATGACTTTATCGACAATGAGGAGTTCTTCAGCTGGGGCAAGCCGTATACGAATCTGGTCGACGACATTCCCAAGTTCTGCTTCTTTGCCAAGGCGGCGCTCGCGGCCCTGAACTATATGGACTGGATTCCCGACATTATCCATTGCCATGACTGGCAGGCCGCGTTAGCCCCGGTTTATCTGCGCACGCTGTTCGAGGGTACGCCTATCGCAAACGCGAAAACCGTGCTTACCATTCATAATCTGCGCTTCCAAGGCATTTATGACATTAAGACGATTCAATATTGGTCTGGCTTGCCGGACGGCCTGTTCGATTACGCCGTCTTGAAGCAGGGCTATCAGGACGCCAATATGCTCAAGGGCGGCCTGTCCTACGCGACGATGATTAGCACCGTCAGCAACACCTACGCCGAGGAAATTCAAACGCCGTTCTACGGGGAGAATCTCGACGCCCATCTGAGATTCCATTCCGGCAAACTGCGCGGCATTGTCAACGGCATTGACTGCGAGCAGTGGGACAGCAAAACCGACGCGCTCTTAGCGGCGAATTACGACCGCTCCGACGCCGTGGAAAAGAAAAAGCTCAACAAACGCGCCTTGCAGGAGCAGTTAGGTTTGGAACAGGACGAAGGCAAGTTTGTCATTGGTCTGATTTCCCGTCTGACCGACCAGAAAGGTCTCGACCTTATCAACGCGATTTTCCGTCAGCTCATCGACGGCAACACGCAGGTTGTCGTACTGGGCACGGGCGATAAGCAGTACGAGGACGCCTTCCGGTATTATGAGAACGAGTACAAGGGTAGCGTATGCTCGAATATCATGTACGACGAGGGCCGGGCGCATATGATTTACGCCGGGTGCGACGCGCTCTTGGTACCCAGTCAGTTTGAGCCTTGCGGCCTGACGCAGTTAATCGCCATGCGTTACGGCACGGCCCCCATCGTGCGCGAAACGGGCGGCTTGAAGGATACGGTTCAGCCCTACAACGAGTACACCAACGAGGGCAACGGCTTCACGTTCGACCGTTACGAGTCCGGACTGCTTCTCGACGCCATCAACCGCGCCAAAACCTTGTACTTTACGCAGCGCGACCGCTGGGATGAAATGGTCATCCGCAATATGGACAAGGACGTTTCTTGGGAGAACTCCGCCAAGCAGTACCGTCAACTCTATCTCGACCTCAAACCGTAAGCCGCTTGATAAAATCCGGGCGGATTCGTCGCGCCGCGCAAACCGGACGGGAATCCGCCATAGCGTTATCGCCGATTTTCACAGGTTTCTTTTCGTCGTCAGGGCGGCGCGGAACGTCGCCTTGCAAGTATATAACAAAGGGGAGACGCGTTTATGTCCATTCAACTGAACCTCAACAACGCCGGACTGCGTGCGCATGAATTGGAGTTCGTCCGTCCGCAAGTGGAAGCGGCCTTCAAGACCGTCACGGAGCGGAGCGGTCAGGGCCATGAAATGCTCGGCTGGCTCAATCTGCCCGAAACCTATGACCGCGAGGAGTTCGCCCGCATTAAAGAGGCCGCTAAACGCATTCAGGCGCAGAGCAAGGTTCTTGTCGCTATCGGTATCGGCGGGAGCTATCTGGGAGCGCGGGCCGGACTGGAATTTGTCAAGGGGCCGTTCGGCAATCAACTGGGCGAAAAGGGCGTGGAAGTCTACTTCGCCGGAAGCAACCTCAGTTCCGACTACCTCCAGAACATTTTTGATGTCATTGGAGAGCGCGATTTCTCCGTCAATGTCATTTCCAAGTCCGGCACGACGACGGAACCCGCGGTAGCGTTCCGGTTCTTCAAGGCGAAACTGGAGGAAAAGTACGGCAAGGACGGCGCGAAAGACCGGATTTATGTCACCACCGACGCCAAGAAGGGCGCCTTGCGCGGATTGGCCGTCACGGAAGGCTACGAGACTTTCGTCGTGCCCGATAACATCGGCGGACGTTTCTCTTGCCTCAGCGCCGTGGGACTGCTCCCCATGGCCGCCGGCGGCATGGACATTGACCAAGTTATGCAGGGTTGCGCGGACGCTTGCAAGGCTTACGCCAATCCCGACATGATGTCCAACGACGCGATGAAGTACGCCGCCACCCGCTTTATCATGCTCATGAAGGGCAAGCAGGTCGAGATTCTGGCGAGCTATGAGCCTTCCCTGACGATGTTCGGCGAGTGGTACAAGCAACTCATGGCCGAATCCGAGGGCAAGGATAACAAGGGCATTTTCCCGGTCTCCGCGAACTTCACCACCGACTTGCACTCTATCGGACAGTTCATTCAAGACGGCTCCCGTACCCTGTTTGAAACGGTTCTTTGGGTCAAGAACGCGAAACATGAGCTGAAAGTCCCCCATGACCCCGCGAACGTGGACGGCCTGAACTTCGCTTCCGGCGTCGCCGTGGCGGAAATCAACGAAAAGGCCATGAAGGGCACGTTGCTGGCCCATGTCGACGGCGGTACGCCGAATCTGCTTATCACTATTGACCGGCTCGACGACTACGGCTTCGGCGAACTGTGCTATTTCTTCTGGAAGAGCCTTGCCATTTCCGGCTATATGATTGGCGTCAATCCGTTCGACCAGCCGGGCGTGGAGGCCTACAAGAAGAATATGTTCGCGCTGTTGGGCAAGCCGGGCTATGAGGACGCCAAGGGCGCGTTGGAAGAGCGTTTGAAATCCCTGTCGTAAGCAGATTCAGCGTCTAAAGTCCCTGTCGTAAGCGGTTCGCGCTTATGGCGTGCGGCCCGGACGCAATCGACGGAATCGTAACGCGATTCGGACAAATACCCGGAACTGAATCAAATAACCTATGGGGCGCGGGGGCGGTACGGAATCCCGCGCCCTTAACTTAGGCGTTGCCAATTCGTTTCGTAATACAGGTCTATGGTGTTGTAGGAGTTGAACAGAGCGGTCAGGATGTAGTCGCGGAGATTGCGCGCTTTCGGCGCGCAATCTTTCATGCGGTCGTAAACGTACTCCAAATGGGGCGCGTCAAGCTGATACATACGCTGTCTGACCGTCGCCCGCGAATATTCGCTTCCGTTAATGCGGACGCCGGGCGCCTGTTCGCAACACGCCTGAACCATATGTCCATATATCCGCAGATTTGTTCCATAGCGCTCTCGTTTCTGATAGTGGAAAGGTTCAAATTCTCCCAGATTTTTCCTTGCGAATCAGGGTCACATTCTTCCATTTTTCACCCTCATACGCGTTCAGATGGAAATTATGCGTTTTCCTCTTTCCGCAAAAAGCGCACAGGATGTTCAACGTCTTTTTATTTTTCTTGCAGTTTTGGCGGGCGTACTTGACGTAAACGTCCCGGCGAATGACCGCTCTGGCCGGAATCAGTTCCGGCGTCTCCACGGCTTCCGTTCCGATAGGCTCCATAATCTCCCCGCATTGGAGACATACGCGCTCCTCTTCGGGCAGTTCGAGGCGGACTTCCTCTACAGTAACGCTCTTCAGACCGACATCCCGGATGCTCCCGGAACGCTTCTTCCGCTAACCGCCTTATGCGCGCCTTGCCCAGTTTCCAACTTCGCCACGACGCGCCCTTTCCCGCAGGTTTTTCTCTTGCCCATCCCGGCTTCCGGCAGTTCCACAAACGTCGGCTTCCGCTCCGCTTTCTCCTGATTCGCGCTCGCTTTTCTCAGAACTTCGCGTTCCCAACGGTAGTATCTCGCCGCCTTAATCCCCGCTTCAGCGCACCACGCTTTACGCTCAGGCCGCTGCTCCGGCGCTCGTTCCGTCCGCTCCGCCACTTTCGCCTCGTTCGCGTTCATCCGTCCTACTCCTGATATAATAGAAGTCCCGATAAGTATCGACACTTAGCGAATCCTTATCGGGGTTCATTATCGCATATTCCGCGCCTTTACGCTACACGCCGTAAGCGTCGGCTGTAGGGGCGGATTGATAATAAAAATTCTCGATTCAAAGGAAAGCATTCCTTAATATGCTATACTCGTGAGCAGTAAGATTTGCCAACCTGCGCGAAAGAATCTCCCTGTTGCCTATGGGCCACAAAGGGATTTGGTAAAGATTTCGTTTATGAGTATATATTCCAACGGGGCTGTCACGCCATTGCGAGACAGCCCCGTTCGTTTTACTAAGGCGAGGGCGCGTATGCGGCGCGGATTTCGGTTGTGAAAGTCCGTTCCAATGAGGAGCGTCGTCATGCGCAGCGGAATCCAGCCAGTCGTCCTCTTCCATACGATTGACTTTAACTCCGTTCGCAAAAAGAGCGCGGTTTTTCAAGTATCTGACGGCGCGTCAATGGCGGATGGCAAATATTTTGCGCTCCATTCCCCATACGCTGAAAAATGGGTTTCATCGCTCTGCCGCCTTCTGTCAGAGAATATTCCACATGCGGCGGGATTTCATTGAACTGCTCCCGTTTCACAATCCCCCGCTCCTCCAACTCCCGCAATGTGGAGGTGAGCATCATATTTGAAATATCGGGAATGTCCCTTTTCAGTTCCGAAAAGCGTTTGGCGTCAGCCGATGTCAGCGCATATATCACCTTGGCGTTCCACTTCCGCTCAAACAGGGACAGAGCGCGTTCCACGGGACAGTGACAGACTTTTTTCATACGTTCCTTCGGTTAGGTTTTTCTGACTATGTCAGGAATTTCTGCGTACTTGCGCGCGCCGTTTTCTTATAGTATAATTCGACGACAAGGTAAAATCAACTGATAAGGCAATCAAAATTTACTCGAAAAGGAGAACGGGATATGGAAAATCTGGAACGGGCCTATGAATTTCTAAAAAAAGCGGGGCATTACTTTCTTTTGACCAGCGACCGGGGGCAGCCCAGAGGACGGGCGTTTTCCTCGAAAATGATAGCGGATGGCCGTCTGTACCTCGCCACAGGTCTGGCCAAACGCGTTTGGCGGGAGGTACGGGAGAACCCGCAGGTACGGGGAGACTTCACGGGAGACGCGGAAACTCAGATGGGGATGTTCTATCTGAAGGACGCCGCCGTTGAAATCCTCGCGCTGGATGGGACGGTGAAGGAGACTTTTACGTTTTAACGGGAGGATTTTGTGAAAAATCGATTCTTTTTCGCTGCGCTGACCGTTGTTTTGGCGCTTTTGTCAGCGTGCGCGTCCGGCGTGCCGGAGGAACATAACGCGGGGATACGGGAAACGGCGTCCTCCGAAAGCGGAGTTTCCGAAACGGACAGGCGCGCCAATGAGGATGCAAGCGAATCAGACGCGGGGCGGAGCGTGGAATTGTCAGATATTCGCTCCGTTACGTTGCGTTTTGATTACCGTGAATCTCACACGCAGGCGTCAAATCTATTCGCTGTTTATGTGATAAATCAGGATGGGGAACTGGTGAAGACCCTGTTCCTTCCAAACTTTATCGGACGGAGACGCTACTATGAGCGGCGTCCGGACGCCGTATCAGGATGGGTGGCGCTGGCGAACCCGTCTTTGATGGACGATTCGGAGTTGGACGCGATTTCAGGCGCGACGCCGGATGGCGGGTCGCTCTCCTATACATGGGACCTGACCGACGAGAACGGCGCTACGGTGGAGAAAGGCGTCTACAGGATGATTCTGGAGGCGACGCTTTATTGGGACAGCGAAACCGTTTTCACCGCCGAGATTGATTTGTCCCATCCGGAACAGCCTGTCACAGTGCGGGAGGAGAGGACGCGAAGCGACGTGGACACTAACGCGGACATGATTGCCAATGTGACGGTTACTGTGGATTGAAAAACGAACGGGGGCGCAAAGGCTATGCGTAAACAAACGTATCTTATCACAGGGGGAAACTCCGGATTACGCTGTGGCGGAAGCGCGGTATTACAGTCGGGGCGTTACGCCAACGCGCTCTTCGGAACTCTCCTACAGCGAGACGAACGCGAGGGAGTTGAGGGAAGTAAGCGAAAAGCTGACCGGATGGAGGGAGGAAACAGTATGAAAAAAAATCCTGATATGGCTTCTGGCCGCGTCCCTGTTGCTGACAGGTTGCGGCGGCGCGGGAGGCGAAGCGGCTCCGGATGAGAAAGGCCGGGAGGAAGTGAGCGAACCGTCGGTTTCCGCAGAAGACGCCGTCGGAGAAACGGAAGATATTCCGGAGGAACCGGAGAACGTCGCGGAGGATGGGAGCGCGAACGCGGCGCCGGTCATTACGATTGACCTGCCCGCGGAGATTCCTGTCGCGGACGCCGACGGGGAAATTCCCGGCGCGGACGGCGAATCGGACTTTAACCCGGAGATTGTGACATTCGGACAGTTCTATCAGGATGCCGCGGGCGCGGAACTGGCGCCTATTGAGTGGATGGTTCTGGACGAGAAGGACGGATACTCCTTGCTCCTGACGCGTTGGATTATCGCCTCAAAGGGCTGGGTAAACGAAGGCCGGGACGATATTACATGGGCGGAAACGGACCTTCGGCAGTGGCTGGACAGCGAGTTTTTCAACGTCGCCTTTACGGAAGAGGTACAGAGCGACATCGCAGAGAAAGAGCATTTGAAAAAGGGTATAGGAAATAGACCTCCTAAAATAAGGCGGTTTCAGGCAAAGGATATTCAAATTGTGTTCTAATGGTAAGGTCTCCTTAAAATAGTGTCAGCGTTTTCCAAAAAGGATGAGGGG
>JAFSOM010000179.1 GCA_017447005.1 Oscillibacter sp. | reverse complement strand
TATTACCAGTCCTACTTTGAGACGGAAGGCTATCAGCCCGTGTTTCTGACGCGGCTTTGGGGACAGCCCCGCCTCACGTTCAAGGGATTGGAATATCAGGCGGAAATGACGGTTGACCGGAGTTTCGAGAATCTCACGGACGAGGATTTGGCGGAATACGCCGCGATTATCGTTCCGGCGGGTTACGTGGCGGATTATCTGCTGTACGCGGAGAATCCCGGAGACGTTTCCCCCGCCGCGAGATTCCTGCAACGCGTCATGGCGAAGCCGGAGATTGTCAAGGGGTTCATCTGCCATTCCCTCTGGCTGGCCGGGCCTATCAAAGAATCCTTTGCGGGGCGGCGCGTCACCTGTCATAACAACATCATTTCCCACGTGCGCAACGCGGGCATGGAGTACGCGGACGAAGATGTGACGGTCGACGGCGATTTGATTACCGGAAGAACCGGAGGACATCACGGCGTATTCGCTAAGGCGATTCTTGCGAATCTGAAATAACACGGCGATTCTTGCGAATGTGAAATAAACGGAGGCGGCGAGGATGTACGAAAAAGCGATTATTCACCGTCAGGAACTGCGGAAGATGAAAACCGGGCAGGGGATTCTCATGCAGAATCTGGGCCGGGGTTCTCTGATGAACGGCCTTCACTGGAACATGGAGGACGGCGCGGTCGTGGATTGGCACAGCCACCCTGCCGAGCAGTTCGGATACGTCATTGAGGGCGGTTTCAAAATCTGGCTGGGCGAAGAGGAATACGAAATCCATAAAGGCGACTGCTACTTTGTCCCGCCGAACGTGTTGCACAAGTTCATCGCGCTGGGCGAGACGGAAGCTATCGACCTCTTCAACCCCATCAAAGAGGATATCCCCAAGGAAATCCCCTGATGATTCCCGAACACTGCGGCGGTTTGCCTTATGAAACATCGCGGCGGCGCGCCTTGTCGGACTGTTGACGCCGAAACCCGTCGCCGACGCTCCGCGCCGCCCTAGCAATGTCCCATAAAACGGACGAAAGGCCCCGGAAATCCGAAAATCCGGCGAAACGGGGCTTTTCCATGCGCCAAAAGCGTATGATATACCTATCAGCATAGGAGGATTAAGAAATGAGCAAGAAGGCGAAGGTATTGGTTTGCGCGACGAACTACGGCTCTTGGGGCGAAGAGCTTCAGGCTCCGTGGGACGCTCTCACGAAGGCGGGCTATGAGTGCACGCTGGCGACGCCGAAGGGAAAGAAGCCTCTGCCCTTGACCATCAGCGTTGACCCCGATTTCGTTGACCCCGTGCAGAACTACAAGACCAATCCGAAGGAAGTCTGCGACCGTATCAAGGAACTCGTGGACGGCGACGAGTGGGCGCACCCTGTCGCGTTCAAGGACGCGAACATGAAGGACTATGACGCCATCGCGCTGACCGGCGGTTTGGGCGCTATGCTGGACATGGCCAACAACTACAACCTGCACAAGCTGATTATGGACGCCTACTATGACGGCAAACTGATTGGCTCCCTGTGCTACGCGGTGGCGACGCTGGTATTCTGCCGCGACCCCAAGAACGAGTATAAGTCCATTATCAACGGCAAGCGCATTGTCTGCCATCCGCACGCGTGGGACTTCTACGGCCCGGACTATGACTTTACGTTCGAGATGTACGGCGAGACCGAGGACAACAAGCGCACCGACGTGCATACGCCCGGCTTCCTGTATCCGGAAGAGTATATCATCAAGGACGCGGTAGGCCCGAACGGCGCCGCCATCAGCCGTGTGAAGTGCAGCCGTGACGACATGGAAGCGGAGTTTGACTGGCCGTTCGTGACGGCTTGTTCCGTGGAATCTTCCCGCGCTTACGGACAGCTCCTTGTGAAAGTGCTGGACAAAATCGAAGCCGGCGAGGACGTGCGCAATCAGCGGATTTATTTCAACCGCTAATTCGCCGCGACGCGAAACCTCATAGCGCGTCAAACAACGGGCGCTCCGGTAACGCGAAAGAATCGCGGAATGGGACGCCCGCAACATGAGGAATGATGAGAGAGCCATGAAAGTCGGAGAACGGGAGCTGAATGCGCCTGAAGGAATCCAATTTTATCGGCTCTCTTTTTATTATGAAAGCGAGGAATTGCCATGCCTTGTATCACCGTGCAAAGTCTGGAACTGGCGGACAGTCAGAAAAAGCGTATCGCGGAACGCTATATCGAGGTGTTTTCCGAGGAAACCGGCGTTCCGAAAGACAGAATTTATCTGTTCTTTGACGGCTATAAACTGGATGAGGCCGCTACAAACGGGGAATTGTTCTCCGAGCGGAAAATTGGCCCCATCCGGGGGAAGTTTAACGAAAAGGAGTGGAATCCGGAATGGATGTCAACCAAGCAATCGTAAAAATTCTGGAGGACAGCGGCAGAGTTCGCCACGTGTTCGGAAGCACCGGACAGGTGAACGCGTCTATGTTACTCGCGTTGCGGGAATCTTCCAGCATTCAGACGGTAGTGGTACGCAACGAGCAGGCCGCGTCCTTTATGGCTTGCGGCTACACCATGTTCGACCCGGAAAATCTGGGCGTCTGCTTCGCAACAGGCGGCCCGGGCGCGTTTAATCTGTTTTCCGGCATGGCCGTCGCCTACTCCGACTCGTTGCCCGTACTGGCTATCACGGGTTACGCCTCCGCCAATGTGCGCGGGAAGGGCTGTCTGAACGAATCCTCCGGCCTCAGCCGTACGCCGGATTCCCATAAGATGTTCGGCGCCACGACGAAAAAATCCTACATCATCGAGGACGCGTCCCAGACCTGCGACATTATGGAAGACGCCATCAATACCGCGTTCGACGGGCGTCCCGGCCCCGTACACGTCCACGTGCCCAAAAATATCACCATTGCGGAAGTTCCTAATTTCAGACCCGTGCGCGTTCAAGTCCGCGCCTGTCCGCCGAAACCGGCTACTG
>JAFSOM010000178.1 GCA_017447005.1 Oscillibacter sp. | reverse complement strand
GGAACGCTTTGAATTTTGTCTTCTGCGTTCCGACTGGGCGGCATATGACGATGAAAAATACATGATACCCGTGAGGGACAGTCCGTTTCTCACGGAGGACTGAATGCTCGAATGCGACGGGCGTTCCGTGCGGCGAACATTTTCCCGCCTTCGGGCGGATATGGAGCAGGACGGCGGGCAACCGCCGGAATCCAAGTAAAAAGGAGCGGTTCAATATGAGGAGGGTCATTTTAGCGGCGTTGGCTCTGTTCGCGGCGTTCAGTCTCACAGCCTACGCCGGACGGAACGTCTTGAACGGACAGCCGGACGACGGGAATACCACGGAGGTTGTTGAGATTCCCAATCCGTTTCAGGAGTTCCGGACGTATGCGGAGGCGCGGGACGCCGCCGTGTACGATTTCGCCGCGCCGGAGAAGGCGGACGGCTATCCCAACATTTCCTATGGCGTAATGGACGGCGGCGAGATGTTCCAGATTGTCTACGGCAACGGCGCGGAGAGCGTGACGGCCCGGAAAGCGCCCGGCGGCGGCGACATCAGCGGAGACTATAAGCAGTATGCGCAGGAAAGCTCCGTGACCACGCCGGGATTGCCCGACGTTACGCTCAAAGGCGACGACGCGCTGGCGTTTCTGGCCATTTGGGTGGACGCGGAGGGCGGCTACGCCTACTCTCTGTCGGCGAGCGGCGGCATGGAATACGACGCGCTTCTGACGCTGGCTGTCGGGATTCAAACGGGCGAAGCCGCTCAGGAAACCGACGCGTCCGGGGAGGGCGCTTGGACGGTCAACGCCGGGAAAGCGTCGCCGGAGGGCAATCCCGCCGCCATGTCCGCGTTCAATCGGGCAAACGAGGCGATTGACTCCGTTTACGAGCCGCTGGCCTATCTTGGCGCTCAGGCTCTTGAAGGAAACAGCTACCAGTTTCTCTGCCGGGATACGACGACGGAATCCGGCGCGCCCGCGTCCTACGAGATTGTCACCGTGTATGAGAATCCGCAGGGAGACGCGGAGATTATCGAATCCGTACTTCTTCCGGAGCTTGCGGAAGTCGGCGGAGAAGCGGAGAGCGGCTGGAAGGTCAACGGCGGCGACGTTTCGCTGGAGGCGAATGAGAAAATCCGGGCCGCGTTTGAAAAGTCGCTGGAGGGCGTGAGCGGCGCGAAATACGAGGCGGTCGCGTATCTGGCCAGTCAGGAAACCGCAAACGGGGAAAACTACATGATTTTCCGCCGCGTGACGCCGGACAGCTCCGATGCGGTTCCGTTTTTCAGCGTTGCGACGGTCTACACCGATTCGGAGGGGAACGCCGAAATTACGGACGTGACCGACATGAACTTTGACGAGACGTAAGCGGAAAATCAGCGGCAAACGCCGAATAAAGGGCGCGCAAACAAGGCCCGTCACGCTATGACCACGGCGCATGGAAACGCTTGTGCGGGAAAGCGCGATTGTCTGACGAATTACGGTTGCGGCTGTGAATTTAGGGAATTTCTTTTTGCGCGCGTTCGCCGGACAAAGGCTCTGACAGGCCCTTGTTCGGCTGATTTTTTCCTGTTCTTCCGAAGACGGAACTGAACCGCTTCGGACACGCGCCACAACATACGCAGCGTAAAGGAGGGGCGTTCTTATGAATATTGCGCTGATGGCGCATGATGATAAAAAAGAGCTGATGGTACAGTTCTGTACCGCCTACGCCGGGATTCTCTTCCGGCACAGCCTCTACGCCACCGACACTGCCGGACATCAGGTTTCCAGAGCCACGGGATTGAACGTCCGTCGTTTCCTGACCCGCGCCCACGGCGGCGTCCAGCAAATCGGGGCGGGGATTGCCCGCAACGAGTTTGATATGGTATTGTTTTTTAGCGACCCCGCCCGGACGGAAACGGACGGGGAAGTCAGCTACATTTCCCGACTGTGCGACGCCAGCAATATTCCCTTCGCCAGCAACATCGCCACAGCGGAAATGCTGGTCTTAGGTCTTGCGCGAGGCGATTTGGACTGGAGAAGCGTCGTCAACCCCTCCGCGCGCCCCATTGACTGACCTGAAGGAGCCGTTAAAATTGAATACATTGTTAGACGGCTTTTGAATCCTGTTTCAAATTTTTAAGGAAAGAAATCATGAGTATCATTCTGGAGTTCACTGCCTACGGCGTGTTCAGTCTAATGGCGGACATTGTGGGACAGTATCCGTTTGACCGTCGCCCAACAGATTATGGTCATGGTAAGGGTAGCGCTCGCTTCCGTCGGCGCGGCAGGCATTCCCGGTTCTGAACTTGTCATGCTGACCAGCGCACGCAACGCTGTGAATCTGCCGCTGGAAATAATTGAACCGCTTGGCGGAATCGACCGCGTACTGAATATGGCGCATGTGATTCCCAATATTGTAGGCGACGTGCGGCGGTCGTCATCGCTAAAAGCGAAAGTGAAGCGTATCCTGAACTGGTTGAATCGGCGCAAAAACAACAGCGCCGCAAGTTTTAATTCATACGACGTGTACATGGAAGCAACGTGACTCGTGAAAGCGTCTCTTTCCTCCTGAATCAAATAAACCGCGCAAGAAAAAAGCGGGACGCTTGCGCTTAAACGCGTAGCGTCCCGCTTATGTTTACTTACATCCTCTCATTGACCTGTGATTTTGAACTTCTTCGGCAGATTGCATAAAATGTTGTAAAGTCACTGCGCAAAATATAAAAATTTCCTGTTTAAGCGTTTTGCTCTTGAAATTATCATCGTCAGCGCTTACAATTATATTTTGTAAGCATACGCAATTCATGGAATGATACGCGCCTAATGATAGCGTCAATTAAGAGAAAGAAAACGGCGGCTAAGGCCGCATGGGTTGGGAAGAGGCTAAGGCCGTTTGAAAATACGGGAAAATCGGGAGGTATGTATGAACGGGAAAAGGAAGCTGTGCGCGGCGTTACTGTCGCTGTGCCTGAGCGCCGCGTTGCTGTTCTCTCTGAGCGGTTGCGGCGGGAGCGCGCCGGACGCGGAGCCGGATGGCGAGAGCGGCGCCGTGGAAGAAACTGTGGCGGAGGAAAACGGCGGAGAGGTCACGGATACCGAACTTTCCGTGACGGGCGGGACGGTCAGCGGAACGCTGAACGACGCCGGAAGCGTCAAAATCTACAAGGGGATTCCCTACGCGGCGGCGCCTGTCGGCGAACTGCGCTGGAAGTCGCCGCAACCTGTGGAAAGCTGGGAGGGCGTCCGGGCGTGTACGGAATACTCCGCCGCCGCCGTACAGCCGGAACAAGGGCCTTTCCTGATGTGGACGGACGAGTTTATTATTGACACGTCCAAGGGCTACTCGGAGGACTGCCTTTATCTGAACGTCTGGACGCCCGTTGACGCGGAAAACGCGCCGGTAGTGATGTACATTCACGGCGGCGGCAACACGTCCGGCGGCGCGTCCTGCGACGTGTATGACGGCGAACAGCTTGCCCAAAAGGGCGTCGTGTACGTGACCATCAATTACCGCGTGGGGATTTTCGGATTCCTCGCCAGTACGGAACTGTCGGCGGAGAGCGCGGATGGCGTTTCCGGGAACTACGCGATTCAGGACCAGATTGCCGCTCTGCGCTGGGTAAAGGACAACATCTCTGCGTTCGGCGGCAACCCGGATAACGTCACGATTGCGGGACAGTCAGCCGGTTCGCTCAACGTCAATATGCTGACGGTATGCCCGGAGGCGGCGGGCCTGTTCCGCAACGCCGTTACGATGAGTTATAACCTGATTCAGACGACGTTCCCCACGCTGGAGGAAAAAGAGGCGGAAGGCGACGCGATTTTCGCCGGAAGAACGCTGGACGAAATGCGGACATTAAGCCAGGACGAGGTACAGGCGCTTTCCGGCAGCGACTTGGCGAGCGGCATGGCAACCTATAATATCGACGGGAAGTATGTTATCGGCGACTACCGCGATACGCTGACAGCGAAACAGGGCAATGATGTCAACGTAATCAGCGGCATGGTGACGGGCGATACCGGGCTGTTCGGCTCCTTCCTCTCCGGCGCGTCCATGCTGGCGGGCGGCGACGAGCCTGAAACGGCGGAAGAATATCAGGCGCTTGCGAAGGAGCGTCTGGGCGATTTGTCGGAACTGTTCCTGACGGCGTATCCCGCAGAGACAGATGAGGATGTCGCGGCGGCCTTGGAGCGGAGCAATTTTGACGACGCGGTCGCCCTTCAGGAATGCAACGCGAGAGCGCGGGCGGAAAACGGAAGCGCGAAAACCTACGTCTATATGTTCACGCACGGAATGCCCGGCAATGACCCGGTTTCTACCGGCGCGTTCCATACGGCGGACGTTCCGTACTGGCTGAACCACTTCTCGGAAGCCCGGAAAGAACTCTGGACGGATACGGATTACGCGGTAGGCGACGCCATGTCCGACTTCCTGGCGAACTTTGCGAACAGCGGCGACCCCAACGGCGACGGCGTTCCGGCGTGGACGCCCTACGACGCCGAAAGCAACGCGTTCACCTATATGGAACTGGGAGATACTATTTCCGAACAGGTCATGGACGGGAGCCGCGCCGAATTTTGGAGAGCGTGGTACGGTAATTTGCTTGCGTAACAACCGCAAAGAATCCGAATAACCAGCCCCGACGCGCGCGGCGTCGGGGCTGACTTGCGCTGTTCCCCGCCCTCCGCCGGGCGGGGATTGGATTGTTTTACTTGCACAGTCTCACAGCGTTCTGCACAGCAGGAACGCTTCGCGGATAGCGTCTCCGGCCTCTTTGTTTCCGTTGGCGTCGCCGATGACGCTGTACGCGATGCCCGCCTCTTTCAGTCCGGCTTCCAGCGGCTTGTACGGGTCCCGGCCCGCCGCGACAACAATCTGGTCACAGGGGAGCGTCTGTTCGACGCCTTGCTCATCGGCAATCACGACGCCTTCGGGCCGAATCTCCTTGACCGCCGTATTCACGTACTTCTTGACATGGCGTTCGTCCAAATGGCGATTGACATCCACTTTGACCGGGAAAACCGCGTCGGTGGAAATCTCGGAGCGCATTTCCACGATACTGACATCCCGGAGTTCCTGCGCGAGAAAATGCGCGGTTTCCGTACCCACCAGCGCGCCGCCGATGACGACAATTCGCTTACCGTACATCACTTTGCCGCCGAGTACGTCGCCGGGGTCAACCACGCGGGCGTCGTCCCGGAGTCCGGGGATGGGCGGGCGCTTATTCGTGGCGCCAGAGGCGAGAATCACATAATCCGGGTTCAATTCTTTGAGGTTCTCCATAGTCGCCTCGGTGTTGTAGCGGATTTCAACGCCCAGTTTCCGGCACTGCGTCGTCTGCCAGACAAGGAAGTCCGTAATCTCGCCCTTTCCGGGAGGAACCGCCGCGAAGAAGAACTGCCCGCCGTTGTGGTCTTCCTTTTCAAACACGGTTACTTTGTGGCCGCGTTTCGCCGCGTAAATCGCCGCTTCCAAGCCGCCCGGACCCGCGCCGACAATGGCGACGTTCTTTTTAACCTCGGCGGGCTTGATTCCGCCTTCCCATTCATAGCCCAGTTCGGGATTCAGCACGCAGGTAATCGGATTGTCGCTCAGCAGGACGCCGATACAGCCCTTGTCACAGCCGAAACAGCGGCGGATGTCCTCGAAACGCCCTTCCTTCGCCTTGTTCGGCATTCCGGGGTCAACGAGGGAGGCGCGCCCCATGCCCACAAGGTCGGCCTGTCCGGAGGCGATGACGCTGTCCGCGAGGAACGGGTCATTGATACGCCCCACCACCGTTACGGGAACCTTCACAACCGACTTTACCGCTTTGGCGTGTTCGGCAATCAGGCCGTGTTCCCGGTAGCCGCTGGGAATGTTCCAGTCAAACGTGAGATAATTGCCCAGCGAGACATGAATCATATCGACGCCGGCGTCCTCCACCATCATGGCAATCGCTTTCGTGTCCTCAATGGTCAGGCCGCCTTCGACAAACTCACTGCCGGAGAGCCGAATGTCAATGACGAAATCCCCGCCGCACTTTTCGCGGACGTTCTTGATAATCTCGCGCACAAAGCGGGTCCGGTTCCAGAAGTTGCCGCCGTACTCGTCAAGGCGCTTGTTGGAATAGGTCGAAAAGAACTGCGTGATGAGGTAGCCGTGAGCCGCGTGAATCTGCACGCCGTCAAAGCCCGCCTTCTTTGCGCGGAGCGCGGCGTCGCCGAACTGCGAAACGACTTCCTTGACTTCCTCCGTGGTAAACGGTTCCGGCATGATGTCGCTGAAGGGGCACGCGATACGGGAAGAGGAACGCGCCTTCATTCCCGGAATCGCGCCGGAGTTCGTCTGCCGTCCGCAGTGGTAGATTTGCGCAAGGATTTTTGCGCCGTGCCGATGTACCCGCGGCGGAAGCGCGCTATGGCTTTCGATTTGACCGTCATTCCAGAATCCCGCCGTAGCCTTGAAGCCGTGGCCGTTGGGCGCGACGTTGTAGTCTTCCGTGATGATGAGGCCGAAACCTCCCTTGGCTTTTTCCTCATGGTAGGCCAGCCATTTTTCCGTGGCGGTTCCGTCCTCGTTGCAGTAGTCCGTCACCATCGGCGTGACGACCATGCGGTTTTTAAGCCGCATTCCGTTAATGGTGATAGGGCTGAAAACATGGTCCAGCATGAAAATATCTCCTTTCCCCTCGCCCGTCCCGGCAGGATACAGCCATTACTCCCGCCGAATTGGCGATTGCCTCTCCCGCGCTTCCTTTACCAGACAACCTCCGTAAACAGGTCAACCGGCTGGGGTTCCGTCGTCAGTTCCGCCAGTTTCGGCAGAATGGACGTGAAATGCTCCGTCCGGTTGTGGCTGTCGATGGCGGACTGGTCTTTCCAGATTTCGATGAACGCGTGAACCTTTTTATCCGCCACGCTCTGGTTCAGCGAATAGGAAACATTGCCTTCCTCCGCTCTGGATTTCTCCACAAGCTCCCGCGCAAGCGCGTGGAACTGTTCGACGGCGTCCTCGCGGACAATCATCTTTGCGACAATCTTAATCATGGAATCATCCTCCTGTTTCTCCGGCTGCGCCGGCATTCACTTGCGGAACGACAGCAGTTTGTCGCCCTTCTTCACTTCGCCAGAGGCTTCCGCCTTAATTTCGGCGTACTCGTCCGTATTCGTGATAATCACCGGGGTCGTTACCGGAAGGCCCTGCGACTTGATGTAGTCCATATCAAATTTGAGCAGAAGCTGGCCCTGTTTGACCGCGTCGCCCTGTTTGACCTGCGGCTCGAATCCCTTGCCGTTCAATCCCACCGTATCCATGCCGACGTGTATCAGAATTTCCGCGCCGTTGTCGCCGCCAATGCCGACAGCGTGAAGCGTTTCAGGAATCTCCATAATGACGCCGTCGCAGGGCGCGCAGACCTCGCCGCTGTTCGGCTCAATGGCGACGCCGTTGCCCAGCACGCCCTGAGAAAACACCTCGTCTTTGATTTCACTCAAAGGAATGACCGCGCCGTTCAGAGGCGCCGTGAGAAATCCTTCGCTTCCGCCGTCCGACGTGGGTTTTGCGGCGCTCTTTTTGGACGCCTCCTCATCCTTGTAGACAGCCGCCACGATAAAGAACGTGGCGACCAGCGCGGCCATCGTAACAATAATCACTTTGACCATAGGAATAATGCCCTCGTCGCCGACGAAAGTCGTCCACGCGAAACAGCCCATCGCGCCGACGCTGTACAGTTTCGCGCCCATGGCGGAAATGATAACGCCGCCAATCGCGGAAACGCCGCAGGTGATGAAGAACGGCTTTTTCTTGGGAAGCGTGATGCCATAAATAGCGGGTTCCGTGACGCCGCAAAATCCGGAGATAGCGGCGGGAACGCACAGGCTTTTCAGCTTTTGGTTTTTAGTTTTCATCATGATAGCCAGAACAGCGCCGGTCTGGGAGAACGTGGTAGCCATCATCGCCGGAAGCACAATGTCATAGCCGTTCATAGCGACGTTGTTAATGGCAATCGGGACAATGGCCCAGTGCAGGCCGAACATGACCAGAATCTGCCAGAAGAAGCCGACGAACGCGCCAAGAGCCACCGGACTGAGATTGTAGAGCGCGACGCACAGCGCGTTGATAGCGCTTGCGATACCGGACGCCACCGGGCCAATGACCAGAAAGGTAGCCGGAACCGCAATCAGAAGCGTAACCAGCGGGTTCATGAAACTGGCGACGCTGGCGGGCGTTCTCTCCTCAAGGAACTTGTAAATCAGGCTGGCGAACCACACCGCGATAATGACGGGAATGACAGTGGAAGTATAGTCTCCGGCGGACGGCATGACGACCGGAACGCCAAGGAAGGTAAAGCGCTCAAACGCGGCTACCCCGGCGGCGGTCATGCTGGGATAAACCATCGTCGCGCCCAACAGAAGGCCGACAAACTCGTTGATTCCGAACCGCTTCGCGGCGGTGTAGCCCAAAATGACCGGGAAGTAATAGAAGATGGAGTCGCCGAGGGCGTTGAGTATCGCGTAGGTACTGCCGGAACTGTCCAGGACGCCCAGAGAGGACAGAAGCGCCAGAAAGCCCTTGACAATGCCCATCGCGGCGAGACAGCCGAGAAACGGCGTGAACACGCCCGTCACAACGCTGACAAACGCGTTGAAGGGATTGACTTTCTCCTTCGGCCCCTCCGACCCGCTCGCCGGAGCCGCGCCGGTGATGTGGGCGCGTTCGCAGACCGCGTCGTAAACCTGCCCCACATGGTTGCCGATAACCACCATGTACTGTCCGCCGGACTGCACGACCGTGACAATGCCGTCCGTTTCTTTCAGGATGTCCGTCTGGGCTTTGCCCTCGTCCTTGAGTTTGAAGCGCAGACGCGTCACGCAGTGCGTCAGGCTGTCGATGTTGTCCCTGCCGCCCACGTTCTGGATGATAATCCTTGCGAGGCCGTCATATTTGTTCGCCATATGATTCCCTCCTCAATTTGTATCGTTACTTTTGATGCGTCCTGTTACAAAGTGGAGTATACTCCATTTAAGAACAAAGCGCAACGCCATTTTTTGCAATTATCGAAAATTTGGAACATCATATAAATGTATTGTTACATTTTTGTCGAAAATGACAGGAAACTTTTTCGTGCATTGCGGCGCGCTTTGTGGTATACTTTTTCTGTCAGTTTACACCGGAAGGGCAAGGAAGGCGTTTTATGTCCGCAAAGAAAGAAGTTTCCGTTCGTTTCATCGCCGAGCGCTGCGGCGTTTCCACAGCGACCGTTTCCCGCGTCATCAATAACGACGACAGCGTCACGGACGCCACGCGGCGGAAGGTGCTTCAGGTTCTGGAGGAGTACCGCTATGAGGCTCCCGCGCCTCCCGCCTCCAAGGTGAGCAAAATCGGCGTCGTGATTGTCTCCAGCCAGTCGGACTACTACCACTCCGTTTTGGGACATATCGGGCGCTGGTTCCGTGACCGCGGAATCGGTACGATTGCGATTAACACCGAAGGCGTTCCCGGCTATCTGCCCACGGCGCTGAGCGCGCTTTACGATTCCAACGCGCAGGGCGTCATTCTCGTAAGTTGCGACTATCTCTCCGTCCGGGAACGTCTGCACGGCAGGATTCCCCATGTCTGGATTGACTGCAACGACCCTCCGGAAGAAACCGGAAACATCTGTCAGGCGCAGAGCGACCATTATGTGTCCGGCAGGCTCGCCGCAAAGGAACTGCTCTTGCGGGGCAGTCAAAAGCCGATTCTTCTCACGGGCGTTCACGCGACGCGCCGGAGCGAGGACAGGCGGAGAGGGTTCGTCGAGGAATACGAAGAGCGTGGAATCGCCATTCAAAACGAGCGCATTGTGGCTCTGCCCAGCATTCAGAGCCACGTCACGGAAAGTCAGGAGATAATTCGGTACCTCGTCACAAAGGGCTTTGAATTTGACGGCGTGTTTGCGATGAGCGACGGACGCGCTTTAGGCGCGTATATGGGCCTCGTCAAGATGGGTCTGCGCGTTCCCGACGACGTGCGGATTGTCGGTTTTGACGGCGTGTCCGACGCCTGCACGCAGGTTCTGAATATCACCTGCGTACAGCAGAACATCCCTTTGCTGGCGCGCCGCGCCTGTGAAACGCTCATGCGTCTGATGGAACGGGAGCCGATTGCGGAAAAACGGGTGATTGTTCCCGTAAATCTCCTGCCCGGACAAACCACATAAGACGCAATCAGTTATGGGGGCGTTATCTCATCCTCATGCTTAAATCCCCATATCATCATGGCATAGAACACGGGAAGCAAATCCTTTCCCATCTCCGAAAAGGAATACTCCACATGGGGCGGTATTTCGTTGAACTGTTCCCGGACGACCAGTCCGTCACGAACCAGTTCCCGGAGCGCATTGGTGAGCATAGTAGTCGTGATTCCGGGCAACGCTTTTTTCAACTCGCCGAAGCGAATTTTCTCATGGATGCAGAACTGGTACAGAATCTGCGATTTCCATTTGCCCTGAATCATCAGCAACAGCAGGGTTACGGGACAATTCCCCTTCTTTGTCGTGATTCCGCTTCCCACCCGCTCCAGATACTCCTGATAGGTGAGATACTCATCCTCGTTCATGGATACGCCTCCAATAGTATGATTTTTATACTGAGTTAAAATAATCTGACTACTTGATTTTTTATACAAGCATAGTATAATCATCATACGTCGTTTGTCAAGTTTTCAACAAGGAGGCGGAGCCATGAATCCCGCACGGTTTCATGTGGACGAAAGCAGGTGCGTCGGGTGCGGCAAATGCGTACTGGTATGCCCCGGCGGGGTTCTCTCCCTCAATGAGCGGAAAGTCCCTGTGATACGGGACTTTTCGGAGTTTGGCTGGGACGGGTGCTGGCGTTGCGAACATTGTCTGGCGGCGTGTCCGAAAGGGGCCGTTTCCATTCTGGGACGCCGCCCGGAGGACAGCCTGCCGCCTGTAAGCCCGGAAACCGCCTCCCCGGTTCTGGACGCCTTGATTGTCAACCGGCATTCCTGCCGCCGTTTCCATAACAGGGACGTAGAGCCGGAAACCGTCAGCGCCATGCTGAATCTTCTGGCGAACGCCCCCAACGGCGGCAACAAACAGCTTGTGGAGTTTACGCTCATCGACGACCGCGAACAAATGGACCGTTTCCGTAAAATCGCCTACGCGGAGATGGAGCGGCTGGCGGCGCAGGATATTTTCCCGGAAGGATACGACCGGAAATCTTACGAGCAGTTGAAGGGCTGGGAAAAGACGGTACGCCCGGACATGCTATTCTGCGGCGCGCCGCACATTCTGATTCCACACGCGCCTGTGGGACGCGGCGAGCCGCGTCAGGATGTCTTAATCTCTTGCGCGTATTTTGAACTGCTGTGCGCTTCCAGAGGCTTGGGCTGTATTATGATGACGTTTCCTCTGGACGTATTGAACCTTATGCCGGATGTCAAAGCGTTACTGGAAATTCCGGAAAGCCACTTTATCGGCATGATAATCGGCTTTGGGTATCCGCAGATTCGCTACGCCAGAGGGACGCAACGAACCTTGTCGCCGGAACGGATTCGCCGCCCGGAGATTGCGGAAAAATAGGGAGGGAAATGATTATGAACGCGCAGGACTGTTTGAAGATGTTGCGGGAAATGCGGGACGTGGTATTTTCCACGGTGGACGCGCACGGCCTGCCCCGCGCCCGGATTATCGACGTGATGATTGTCGAGGAAGGGGCGCTGTATTTCTGCACCGCGAGAGGGAAGGACTTCCGCCGGGAACTGACCGCAAACAGAAATATCGCCGTCACCGGATTAAACCGGGAATGGCAAACGGTTCGTTTGACGGGGAAAGCGGAACTTCTCCCTGACGGGAAACGCTGGATTGACCGTATCTTTGAGGAAATCCCGTCCATGAACAACGTCTACCCCGGCAAGAGCCGTTACATCCTTGACCCGTTCCGCGTTTCAGCCGGACAAATTGAGCTTTTCGACTTGGGCAAGGAGCCTGTCAACCGGGCAGGTTTCGCGTTCGGCGGGGAATCTCCGGCGCAACGGGGATTTCTTATCACGGACAGTTGCATTGGTTGCGGGACTTGCGCGGAAAACTGTCCGCAACAGTGCATTCAAAGCGGGGAGCCGTTCGTAATCCGGCAAGAACACTGTCTGCACTGCGGCCTGTGCGCGGAAAACTGTCCGGTTGAGTGCATTGCGCGGAGGGAAGAATATGGCGGGTGAGATTTTGCGCCTGTTGCAAACCCGGAGCGATTTCTTTTTGAAACTGCTGTGGGAACACCTCCAAATTTCCGCGATTTCCATTTCGCTGGCCATGCTCATCGGGCTGGCGATTGGCATTGTCATCAGCGAATACCCGCGAAGCGGCAAGCCCGTCATGGCGCTGGTGAATTTCATTTACACAATTCCGTCCATTTCCCTGTTAGGGTTTCTGATTCCGCTGTCCGGCATTGGCGACGCCACCGCCGTCATCGCGCTGACGGTCTACGCCCTCCTTCCTATGGTGCGCAATACCCACGCGGGACTGACAAACGTCAGCCCGTTGTTGATTGAGGCGGCTGTCGGCATGGGCTGTACGCGGGGACAGGTTCTGACAAAAATCAAACTGCCGCTGGCGATGCCCGTGATTATGGCGGGCATCCGTAATATGGCGGTCATGACGATTGCGCTGGCGGGCATTGCGTCTTTTATCGGCGCGGGGGGACTGGGCGTCGCTATCTATCGCGGGATTACGACGAACAATAAAGCCATGACATTGGCGGGAAGCCTGCTAATCGCGGCGCTTGCGATTGCGGCGGATACGTTGATTGGCGCGTTGGAAAAGTACGCGCAAAAACATAAGGCGTAAGGAGGATTGTTATGAAAAGAGCGTTGCAATTTTTAATTGTCGGCGTCCTGCTTAGCCTGCTGGCGGGTTGCGGCGGAAAAACCGATACGGTGATTCATATGGCGACCAAGCCCATGACGGAGCAGTATGTAATGGGCTACATGATGAAATACCTGATTGAACAGGAGACGGACTTGACCGTAGATGTTACGGAAGGCGTGGGCGGCGGCGTGGCGAACATTCAGCCGGCTATGGAAAAAGGGGAGTTTGATTTCTACCCCGAATACACCGGAACCGGATGGAACGCGGTCTTGAAAGAGGAAAGCCTGTATGACGAGAGCATGTTTGACCAGCTTCAAGCCGGATATGAAAAGCTCGGCATGACTTGGACGGGGATGTTAGGCTTTAACAATACGTTCGGCATAGCCGTCACCCGCGCCGTGGCGGAGGAGTACGGACTGCGGACGTTTTCCGACCTTGCCGCCGTTTCACAAAATCTTACCTTCGGCGCGGAGTACGATTTCTTTGAGCGGGAGGACGGTTACGACGCCTTGCGCGACGTTTACGGCATGGAGTTCGCCGATACGATGGATTTGGACATCGGTCTGAAATACGACGCAATCAATCAGGGTAAAATCGACGTGATGAACATTTTCACCACGGACGGACAGCTTGCCGCGTCGGACATTGTCGTTTTAGAGGACGACAAAGGGCTGTATCCGTCTTATATGTGCGGCTTTGTCGTCCGGGAGGAAATTCTGGAGCGTCATCCCGAATTGCAAGGCGTTTTCGACAAAGTGACGGGCGTGCTCTCCGACGCGGAAATGGCGGAGATGAATTATCAGGTGGAGACGGAAGGCGTGGCGCCTGAAGAGGCGGCGTCGGAGTTTCTCCGCGCAAAGGGTCTGTCGCATGAATAACGAAAACGCGGTTGAGTTTCGCCATATCCGCATGGATTACGGGGAGCGGACAGTCATTCGTGACTTGACGCTTTCCATTGAAAAAGGCGAATTTGTCACGATTATCGGCTCGTCCGGGTGCGGGAAAACTACGCTTTTGAAGATGGTCAACGCGCTTGTGGCGCCCGTTTCCGGCGAGGTTTTCGTGGACGGGAAGAACATCCGGGAGTTCGATTTAATCACGTTGCGCCGGAACATCGGGTACGCGATTCAGGGAAGC
>JAFSOM010000177.1 GCA_017447005.1 Oscillibacter sp. | reverse complement strand
TTAAGATTTCACGCATATTGGAGCGTTCCCCCGCCCCTGAAAGGGGAGGGGGTCAGGGGGAGGGGTTCGATTGTGCGCAACTTGCCAACGATTGCTACACGCATACGACGGCGTAAGAATATCTTTTCGCCCCTTGCGCTTTGCGGCGTAATCGTATATAATAGGCGCGTGAGTAACCGCCAACCGCAGGAAGCGAGGAATAGGATATGATACAGTTTCAAAACGAAAAGGGCAACGTGTCCATCAGCGGCGCCGTATTCACAAATATCACCGGGTACGCCGCTACCAATTGTTTCGGCGTCAAGGGTATGGCGTTCCGTTCCATGACGGACGGGCTTGTGCATTTGTTGCGCCGTGAGGCTATGGGGAAGGGCGTCCACGTCACGTGGCTGGAGGGAAACGCCGTTTCCATCGAACTGCATATTGTCGTGGAGAACGGCGTCAACATCCCGGCGGTATGCCGTTCCATCATGAACGAGGTTCAGTACGTGGTGACGAAAAACACGGGCGTGGAAGTCAGAGCCGTTGACGTGTGTGTGGATTCCATGACGCTGTGAGGAGGAACACCGGGAGATGACTACACTGATTACAGGCGCGCTTTTTAAAGAAATGATACTCCACGCCGCCGCCGCCATCAGCGCACGGACGCAGGAAATCAACGACTTGAACGTGTTCCCTGTGCCCGACGGCGATACCGGTACGAACATGAGCATGACCATCGCCGCCGCCGTCACGGAGTTGTCCGGAAAATCGCTGTCCCGTCTGGACGAGGCCGCGTCCGTGACTGCCTCCGCGCTCTTACGCGGGGCGCGGGGCAATTCGGGCGTGATATTGTCGCTGTTGTTCCGGGGGCTTTCGCGTGGGCTGAAGGGCATGGAAACCGCCGACAGCGCCGCGTTCGCCGCGGCCATGCAGGAGGGCGTGTCAGCGGCGTACAAGGCCGTCATGAAGCCCGCCGAGGGCACGATTCTGACCGTCTCGCGCCTGACGGCCAAAACCGCCGTTGACTTAGCCGAAGCCGCCGCGCCGGAAGAGATGTTAGACGCCGCGATAAGGACGGGTTATGAGGCCTTGGCGCAAACCACGGAGATGAACCCCGTTCTGAAAAAAGCGGGCGTCGTGGACGCGGGCGGCAAGGGCTATCTGTTAATTCTGGAGGGTATGCTCTCGGCGTTACGCGGGGAGCCGTTGCCGGAAACCGACGCGCCGACGACCAATCAAAGCGCCGATTTCGCCGCCCTGACCGACGAGGACATCACGTTTACGTTCGACACGGTCTTTATCGTGCGCAAAAAGCGCGGCGTGGCGATTGAGCCTTTCCGCGCCTATCTGAGCAGTATCGGGGACAGTCTGGTTATCGGAGAGGACGACGAGGCCTTTAAAGTTCATGTGCACACGGATACTCCCGGTTCCGCGCTCAACGAGGCCCAGAAGTATGGCACGCTGGAACTTGCGAAGATAGAGAATATGCGTCTGCAATACGAGGACATGTCCGAGGGCCGCAAACCGCGCTCTACCGACGACTTGGACGCCGTGGAAGCCGAATTGGAGTCGATGGAGTACGGCGGGGACAAGTCCGCGGACGCGCCGCCGAAAAAATACGGCTTTCTGGCGGTATGCGCCGGGGCCGGACTTGCCGCGATTTTCCGCGATTTGGGCGCCGACGCGATTGTTTCCGGCGGTCAAACCATGAACCCGTCGACCGAGAGTATCTCCGCCGCCGTCGAGCGCGTCAACGCGGAAACCGTGTTCATTTTGCCCAACAACGGCAATATCATCATGGCGGCGCAGCAGTGCACGCGTCTGACGGAAAAAAATATCGTCGTCATCCCCACGAAAACCATACCGCAGGGCATTACGGCGCTGATGAACGTCAATTTTGACGCCGAAAGCGCGGAGGAAATCACGGAGGCCATGACGGGCTGTTTAGGGAGCGTGCGGACGGCCCAAATCACCTACGCGGCGCGGGATTCGGAATACGACGGCTTTGACATCCATGCCGGGGACTATCTGGCGTTGGACGAGGGTAAGCTGTTCGGCACTGACCACTCTATAGAATCCCTCATGGAACGTATCGCCGACGCGGGCGCGAAACTCAACGCGTCGTTTATTTCGCTCTATTACGGGGAGGACGTGCAGGAAGCCGACGCGCAGAAGGCCGTAAAAGTCTTTGAGGCGGCGTGTCCCGACGCGGAAATCGCGGTGTTGTCGGGCGGTCAGCCTGTGTATTACTATATCATTTCCATCGAGTAACCCGGAAAGCGTAAGACAGAGTAACGCTGAACGCGTAAAAGGCGGGGCCGTCCGATTGCAAAGCGCAAAGGCGGCCCCGTTGATTTTGTCCCGGACGCGTTGCGGTTTTGCTGGACGCGTCAAGGTTCGATTGTGTGATAGACGGCGTCGAAAATCGCGCCGCAAATGGCGTAATTGCCGTTGGAATCCCGCGCTCCGCTGGCGCCTACCGTCAGCACAACGACGCCGTCGCCGGTCTGCGGGTCATAGGAGAAGCCGTTGAACACGCCGTAAGCGCTACCCGTGTGGTAGTAAATCCCCGTTCGCCCGTAGGCGTCCGTGCGGTAGCGGACAGGCATGGCTTGATAGAAGCCGTCGGACACTTTCTGATTCTCGTAAGTTTCGATAAGGCGCACGGAATCGGCGTCGAGGAGGCGCAAGCCCTCATAAACGCCGTCATTGGCGAGGAGGGCGGCGATTTTGCCGAGGTCGCGCACGCTGATGACCAGTCCGCCCGCGAACACCGAGCCGTCTTTACATACGCCCGGACTGTGACGGTTTCTCTGTGACGAAGCCGAAAGCGTCACGGCGCCGTCCCGGTAGAGCGTGACGATACGCGAAGCGTCGTTGAGGTCTCCGGCGTAGAAACTGCCGTCGCTGTCCATGAGGTCGAAGAAATAGCGGTCTAGAAGCTGGTCCATAGTGCGGTTTGCGACGCGTTCGAGGGTCAGTCCGAGGACGCCGAAGCCGTAGTTGCTGTACTCCCAGTTATCGAGGGAGCCGGGAACGGCGGACGTGAAGCCGCGTCCGGCGCCGAGCCGCTGACGTACCACGCTGGCGACGAGACTGCCGTCGGCGAGGGAAGCCGTATGCGTGAGGAGCGTTTTCAGCGTCACGGGCGTGTTCGGGTGGGCGGGGTTGACGAAACTGCTGTCCCAGTACGTCCCGAAGGGTTCGCTGTAGTTGACAAGTCCATCCTCCCGCATGCGCGCCGCCGTCAGGCCGATTAAAACTTTGGATATGGAGGCAATGCGCATTTTGTACGTTGGCGTCATGCGTTCGGAATTTTTGGTAGCCCAGCCGTAAGCGAAAGTATCGGTCAACTGTCCGTGTTCGATGACGGCGACTTGTAACCCCGTCGCGCCGTAACGCCGCCCGGCATTGTCGACCGCCTCCTGTATGACGCCGTGCAAGTCTCTGCTCTTACTGATGAAGAAGGGCTTTTGCGCGGCCTGCGTGATTTCAACCGCGACATTCTCCCCGGTTCCGGCGGCGAGCAGGGCCGTAAAGACGAGGGCCGCTTGCGCCCGTGATACCGGAATCCCCGGGCATAATCCGTCGGTCACAATCGTGCGGTAGATGTCGCGTTCCATGGCCCACGAGTACGGAATCCGTGCGTAGTCGGGTACGCTGTCGGCGTCGGGGCGAAGGCTGAGGTTGCCCGTACAGCCCAAATCGTACCCGGCGAACATGGCGAAGCGGTAGAGCAGTAACGCGAACCGCGCCCTTGTGATACGCGCCTCGGGACTGAACGTGACGCCCTTCCCGTACAGCGCGGCCCATTCGTCATGGTATTCTACCAGCGTCTGCGAGCCGTCTTTCGTATCAACAAGAACTTGCGCGCCGTCTTTCGTATCTATTACAAATTGAACGCCGTCCTGATATTCCGTGAGCGGCGGACGGAACGTCAGACGGATATTGTCGCCGTCGACCGACAACAGTTCCACCGCCGACGCCCATTGCAAATCGTCTGACGATTCCGGGCCGCTGTCCAGCCCCGTTTTCGCCGCGATTCTGCGGAGTATCCGTATCGCCTGCGACGCCGTCAGAAAGCCGTCGGGACGGAACGCGCCGTCCTCATAGCCCGACATCAGCTTGAAGTACGCCGTATAGCTGATTGCGTCGGCGGCGTCGGCGGGACTGTCGGAGAATGTCACGGCCCGAATATCGTCGAGCGTCAGCGCGGGGGACTGCTCCGCCGTATCCTGTTGTTGTTCGGCTTCCGCCTGTACGATAACGGCGGTTGATTCCGGTTCCGCCTCAACCTGTCCGGCGTCCGAATGCGCCGGGGAAAGCGCCATCCACAGCGCCATAAGTCCGCTCATAATGCGTTCCAGCATTGCCAT
>JAFSOM010000176.1 GCA_017447005.1 Oscillibacter sp. | reverse complement strand
CCTCCGTCTGTCTGATGTTCCCATCATAACAGACCGGGCCGTTTACTGGTACACTCCCTGTCTTTTTTTGGTACACTTTGTGGCGGAATTTGGTACAGTCTATCTGTCCGTTTTTGGTACACTCTATATTACCACTTACAGACGGAACCGCGCCTTCGGTATTGTGTCTGCGTTCCGGCGGGACGGCCTGTAGGGCGAAAGGCAGTGAAGGAACGGTATTAGGCGAAATGCTCCATGATTTGGGCTGTCGAAACATTGCGGACAGCAACCGCGCCATTCTGGAAGATTTAAGTATGGAAGCGATTTTGCTGGAAGACCCGGATTATATTTTCATCGTCTATCAGGGCGCAAGCGAGGAGAGCGCGGAGAAGGCGTTCCGGGATACGCTGGAATCCAATCCGGCATGGGCGACGCTCCGCGCCGTGCGCGAAAACAGATGTTTCGTGATGGAACGCCGCCTCTATCATTTCAAGCCTAACGCCCAATGGGGGACTGCTTATGAACGGCTTGCCCGTATCTTGTACGGAGAAAACGATTGAAGATTGCATAAGGAAGCAAAAAAGACGCTTTTTTCGGACAGGCGCGTTTCTGTTTTGCGTCATGCTGTTGTCGGCGGCGTTGAGCGTTCGTTTCGGTTCGGCGCCGCTCCCATGGGCGAAAATCGCGCCCGTTCTGCTCGGACGCGACGCCGAAAGCGTGGAAGCGCGGATTATTTTGTATTCCAGACTGCCGCGCACATTAGGCTGTCTATGTTGCGGCGCGTCGCTGGCGGCGTCGGGAGCGGTCATTCAAAGCGTACTCGAAAATCCGCTTGCCGCGCCGAACCTGATTGGAATCAACGCCGGGGCGGGACTGGCGGTCGCGCTCAACGGCGCGTTGTTTCCCGGCGCCGCCGCGCTGACGCCGTTCGCCGCGTTTCTGGGGGCGCTGGCGGGCGCGTTCACAGTTCTGCTCATCGGAGAATCGACCGGCGCGTCGCGCCTGACTGTCATTCTGTCCGGAATCGCGGTTTCCTCCGCGTTTTCCGGATTGCTTGACCTCACCCTGACGCTTGCGCCGGACGCGCTGTCCGCATACGCCGACTTCCGAATCGGCGGTTTTTCCGGGGTCGTCATGCGCCGGATAATTCCCGCCTGTATTGTAAGCGCGCTTTCGCTTGCGCTCGTTTTGTCGCTTACGCCACAGATGGATATTCTGTCGCTTGGCGCGGATTACGCGCAAAGTCTGGGATTGCGGGTTCGGCCCGTGCGGATTCTCCTGCTTTCGGCGGCGGCGGCGTTGGCGGGCGCGGCGGTGAGCGTCAGCGGCCTGTTGGGGTTCGTGGGGCTGATAGTCCCTCACGCGGCGCGTCGGGCGGCGCATGGGGAGAGCCTGCCTTTGATACTATTTTCGGCGTTCGGCGGCGCGGCGTTCGTGACGCTGTGCGACCTGTTCGGGCGCGTGGCGTTCGCGCCGTATGAAGTCCCGGCGGGCGTGATTTTGTCTTTGCTGGGCGGGCCTTTCTTCCTGTGGCTGGTTTTGCGAAGGAGACGGAATGATTATGCTTGAATTGCGCAACCTCTCCGCGCAGTACGGCGGAAAGGAGGTTTTAAAGAATGTCAGCTTGTCATTCCGTCCCGGCGAACTGCTGGCGCTCATCGGCCCAAACGGAAGCGGCAAAAGCACGCTGTTGCGAACCGCCGCCGGACTTCACCCGTACAAGGACGGCGACGCCGCGCTGGACGGCGTTCCGTTGCGGAATCTTTCGCGGAAAGAGGTGGCGCGGAAAGTAGCGTGGATGCCGCAATCCAGAAACGCGCCGGACATGACCGTCTGGCGAATGGTTCTGCACGGACGTTTCCCCCACATGGAATACCCCCGGCATATCCGGAGAGAGGACAGGAAAATCGTAGCGCAAGCGTTGGAAGATGCGGACGGGGCGGAGTTGTCCGAGCGCCTTCTGCGTGAGTTGAGCGGCGGAGAGCGTCAAAAGGCGTATCTTGCGACTGCGCTGGCGCAACAGTGCGATACGATTCTGATGGACGAACCTACCGCGTATCTGGACATTGCTCATCAGTTTCGCGTTCTGTCGTTGGCGAAACGGCTGGCGGCGGATGGAAAGGCGGTGGCGGCGGTTCTGCACGATTTGCCTATGGCGTTTCAATTCGCGGACAGAATCGCGCTTTTGCGAAACGGACAACTCATACGAGCGGGGACGCCGGAAGAACTGTTTGCGCAACAAATCGTTTCGGAAGTCTTTGGTGTAACTCTACAACGGGTTTGGAATCGTTCCGTCTGGCGTTATTATTGCTCCGTCGATAGGGAAGAATCGGCGCTTCTTTAGCAGTAAGGCATTAAAGAGGCGATGAAAGAAATCACGCCGGAAGATTGTCAGGGATGTTTCCGTAAAGCCGGCTACCGCTAATCCTGCGAATTGTCTGGATTGCTATATCTTATTCGCTCCATGAAAAGACAGAACTCCGGAAGAACACGGCGATTGACTGTTCTCCTGAAGTAACCATCCTTTGCGCCCTCGTTTCGCAAAGAGAAGCTCGCACTCCAAAATGCGCGCTCTGGAATGGGAAACGTCGGCGCTGTTTGGTGAAATTCATACTTCCTCAACACCTCCTTGCGCTCTTTTGCTGACGCAAGGAGGTTGAATTTTGACATTTGCGCTAAAAATACAAAAACAGCGCGGAAATTGGATTTTCATAACAAGATGTCAAAAAGCCTTGCATGATGAAAAAATATGCGTTATAATGACTTTTGTGTCAGGTTCCAGCCTTTCAGGGCGAATTTTTAAAGAAAGGATGTGGCGCGTATGAGAGTTCTCTTGGCTGACCCGGACAGAGATATGCTTTTCGCGTATCGGCGTTTAATGGAACTTGCCGGACATGCGGCGGAAACCGCGTTCGACGGCGTACAGGTTCTGGATATTCTGGAAACGGCCTCCTTTGATTTGGCGGTCGTGAGCGAACGCCTCCCCCGGATTGCCCATGAGCGCGTTATGCGCAGCCTGATAGGGAAAGGCGTCCCCGCAATCGTTCTTCTGGACAGGCCCGTAAACGTAAAGCGTCTTTGCCGGAAAGAACTGGCGAGCGCGTATCTTTCCCATCCGTTTTTCCCCGCCGAACTGTTTGGATTGGCGGCGGACGTACTGGGGAAGGCGAACGCCGGAAAGGACGCGGATTGCATGGGACTGCGCATAGACGTGCGCGGGTTCCGCTTTGCGGATACGGACATACGTCTGACTGCCGGGGAAATGGACGCGCTCACGCAACTTGCCGGACAGGGAATGCCGCTTCCGTTCGAGAAACGCGTTTACGCCCATTCCCTGAATCGGAAACTGGAAAAGCTGGGCAGTCCACAAATGCGCGTGGAGTATTTGGAAAACCAAGGATACAGGCTGGTGAATCGCAATGAATAGTATGGAGCAGGTAAGAAAGCGGTTTGTCCTCTTTGCGGCGCTGTCCATTTTCGCGTTGCTTGCGGCGCTGTTGTGCGTTATTAACGGCGTCAACTTCACAATGGCCGCCGCCGACGCGGACGAAATCACCCTGACGCTGGCGAACCGGAACGGCGCGTTCCGTGGGGCGCGGACGCCGCCGGACACGGGGCAAACGTCGGGCGGTAAGGATGAACTCCCGCCGCCCGATAGGGAAACTGCGAAGGCGTCCTTTGTCGGGCCGCAACTCCCGGACAGCGCGGAAAAAACCGCCGCGTCGGACAACGCGTACCCGGATAAGGCGGAAGAAAGCGCCGCGCCGCAAAATCAGCCCCCGGACAAGCCGTCAAATAACGCGGCCTCTTTTGACCGTGGGGGACACGAACGGCGCAAGCGCGCTCCCAGAATCGGCCCTATGGGACCGGATTCCCCGGAAACGGTTTCGTCCACCCGCTACTTTACTTACGCCTTTGACGAAAGCGGAAACAGTGAGAAAATCGCGTTTGAGCTTTCGGCGGTGGATGAGGAGGAAGCCGTAAGCTGGGCGGACAGTCTGCGGCGCGTACAGCAGACCGGATGGACGCGGACAACCTACCGTTATCGCGTCTACCATTCCGGCGGCTGGGATTTTGTGACGGTCATTGACCAAGGGCGCGAACTGTTGCCCTCGTTCCGTATCCTGATTATCTCTATCATTGGCGGACTTTTGAGCGTGGCGGTAAGCTATCTGTTTTTGCTGTCGGTTAGTGAGCGCCTGTTCAAGCCGCTGGAGGACGCCGACCGGAAACAAAAGCGCTTTATCGCCGATGTCGAACGGGATTTCAAGGTTCCGTTGACCGTCGTGGACGCCGACGCGGAAGCGTTGGAGATGGAACGCGGCGAAACGGAGGAAACGCGCTCCATTCACCGTCAGGCGCGGCGCATGGCGGCGTTGGTGAAAGACCTTTCCGCGCTGGCTATCTTTGACAACGCGGAATTTGAGGCGTCGGAACTGGATTTGTCAGGCTTTGCGCGGGCGGCGGCGGACGGCTGGCGCGTGAAATTCGCCGACAAAGGAATCGCGCTGACAACGAAAATCGCGGACGACGTGACGGTTCAGGGCGACGGCGCGTCCATAGCGGCGCTATTGGAAGAGATTCTGGAAAACGCCCTGAAATTCGGGAAAGATTACGCGGAACTCTCCCTCAGCGCGGACAACGGACGCGTGGAAATTCGCATAAAGAACGGCGCGGATTTGCCGTCCAAGAGCGTGGAACAGGTTTTCGACCGCTTCACGAGACTGGATAACGCGAAAGACGCGCCGGGCGTCGGTTTGGGATTGTCCCGCGTAAAAGAGATTGCGCGGGCGCATAACGGACGCGTCAGCGCGAAAGCGGCGGACGGCGCGTTTACCCTGCGGGTCAGTCTGTAAGGAAGGAGGCGGTTTTGTGTCGGATGGCCCCATTGTGGTCATGAAGCGCTATGAGCTGAAATACATTCTCAACCGACAGCAGACGGAATTTTTTAAGGAAGCGTTGCAAGGGCATATGGTTCTTGACCAGTACGGACGCACTTCCATTGCGTCCCTGTATTACGACACGCCCGATTATCGTTTGATTCGCACGTCGGTGGAAAAGCCGCCGTTCAAAGAGAAAATCCGTCTCCGCTCCTATGGCCTCGCTACGAAAGAATCTCCCGTTTTTCTGGAACTCAAACGCAAAGCCTACGGAATCGTGTATAAAAGGCGCGTACAAAGTACGATTCCGCTGGTTGAGAAGTTTTTCGCCGGGAGCGGCGACGTTTGCGCCCCCGGTCAGATTAACCGGGAAATTACCTACTTCCGCGACTATTATTCCGTACTGGTTCCAGCCTGTCTGATTATTTACGACAGAGAAGCGTATTTTGAACCCGGCGGAGACTTGCGCGTTACGTTGGATTTTAATCCCCGCTACCGTTCGGAGCGGCTGGACTTGACCGTTTCCATGGACGGCGTTTCCCTTCTGCCGGAAGGAAGCGCGATTCTGGAAATCAAGGTGCAACAGGCGGAACCGCTATGGTTGACTTCTATTCTTGACCGGGGAGAAATCCGCAAAACCAGCTTTTCCAAGTATGGGGAAGCCTACCGCCAGCAGTTGGCGCGTGTCAGATGAAAGGACTGATTCTATGTTTGATTCCGTGTACGCCTACGCCGTAACGCCCGGACAGTATTTCGGCATGGCCTTAGCCGCGCTTCCGTCCGGCGTCCTGTTCGCGTGGCTGATGTCGTTCCGTATCCGTTCCACGCGCCGCTTTTTCATCGTCAGCGCAATGATTCCTTTCATTGTCGCAACCGTCATTACGTTCGTCAGCGGCAATATCGGCGCGGGCGTAGCGTTCGGCGGCGCGTTCGCCCTGACCCGTTTCCGTTCCGCGCAGGGCAGCGCCGACGAAATCGCCTCCGTACTTATCGCAATGGCGGCGGGCGTCCCGTTCGGCATGGGCTATCTGGCTTACGGCGTCCTGTTGCTCGTCGCTATGCCGTTACTGTTTGTCGGCTTGTCGTCCCTGACGATTTTCGACCATCCCGGCATGACCGAAGAGCTTTTGCTCCGCGTGACAATTCCGGAATCTCTTGATTATACGGGCGTCTTTGACGATATTTTCGCCCACTACCTCAAGAGCGTGGAAAACGCGGGCGTCAAGACAACGGGCATGGGTTCCATGTTCCGTCTGTCCTACAAAATCAAAATGAAAGACCGCAAAGAGGAAAAGGCGTTCATTGACGAACTGCGCACGAAAAACGGCAATCTGGAAATTGCGGTTTTGCCCTTTGTGGAGGCGCAGAACCACCTGTGAGGGATACTGCGGAAATCTCAAGAGTGAGGAGATAGACAAATCGCGCCTATTGTCTTGCCCATGAATACGCCGGGATACTCCGCCCTAGCCCCCTGTCGGGATACGCCTCTTTCTCGGAATACAAGGGGCAGAATTACGTCAACGGCTCCATCGTGAACTTGAAAAAGGTCAATACGGAGATTTGCGCGGAGTTCATTCAAAAGGCCGTGGGCGGCGACCTGTTCGAGATTGAGACGGTCAAGGCGTACTCCGCCGACTGCACGACTTGTACGCAAGAGGCGCAGGCGGAGCTTCGCGCCAAGGCGCGGTCCGAACTCGAGCGGTATCTGGACAGCGTCGCGGACTACGACAACGTCTCTGTCTGCGGCCCGTGCTGGTGGGGCACGTATCCCTGCGCAGTGTTCAGTCAGTTGGAGCGGCTGGACTGGAGCGGGAAAAACATGTTCGCGCTCATGACGCGCAAGGGAAGCGGTCTCGGACATTGCGAGCGGGATTTGCAAAAAACCTGTAAGGGCGCGAAAGTGGGCAAAGGGCTTGGCGTAAACGGCGCGGACGCGGCGCGGAGCGAAAGCGTCGTGGCGTCATGGGCGAAACAGTGCGTATAAGCGGAAAACGGGCGCGCATGACGGTTGACTTTCTGATGACCGTCATGCTGCCCCTACAGATGGTCTATTCCCTGATTGGGGAAATGTATCACGAGGCGGAAGGCGTGATTTTGTTCGCGCTTTTCCTGATTCATCACGCCATGCACGTAAACTGGTGGCGGAATCTTTTCAAGGGCCGCTATAACGCCTATCGCGTGTTCAATACGGCGGTAAATCTGGCGCTGTCCGTCGTCATGCTCTGTTTGCCATTGAGCGGAATCGCCATGTCCAAACATCTCTTTACGTTTCTTCCCACGGCGGGACTTGCCGCCGACGCCCGGACTGTGCATATGCGCCTCGCCTACTGGGGCTACGTCCTGATGTGCGTCCATCTGGGACTACATATGGACGCCATGCTGAAAAGGAAACCCGCATGGTTGAAATATCCCGTGACCGCCGTTTCGCTGTACGGCGCGTTCGCGTTTACCCGCCGGGAGATTCCAGACTATATGTTCCTGCGTACTCAATTCGCGTTTTTCGACTTTTCAGAGCCGCGTAT
>JAFSOM010000175.1 GCA_017447005.1 Oscillibacter sp. | reverse complement strand
GGCTGTAACTGGAAATCTGACGGTTTCACATGGGCGTCGTTTGCGTGGAATCTTCTGACAGGTACGGCGTTTTCCGTCTGACCCACGCGAGCCAGAGGAAGCAGAGGGCAATCTGCGCCACAGTGGAACAGGGCGTGGACAGTCCGATATGGAACAGCGTCACGGGTTCCCAGCGGCTCATGAACAGGCAGACGGGGATTCTCACGCAGAACGCGCCGACAATGCCCTGAACCATGACGAAACGGGTTGTCCCAAGGCCGTTGTAGAAGCCGATGAAGCAGAACAGGAAGCAGGTCAGGAGGCAGTCGATGGCGTAAGCCCGGAGGTATTCCGCGCCCGCCGCGATGATGTCGGCGTCCTTTGCGAACGCGCCGCACAGAATCTGGCCGCCGAAGAAAGACAGCAGGCACATTCCGACGCCGAAAACGAACGACACGGCGATGGAGGAACGGAGCGCGGCGAGCGCCCGACCGGGTTTTCCGGCTCCGATATTCTGCGCCACGAACGCCGAGATGGACTGCATAAACGCTGCGGGAACCAGCATGATAAAGCCGCACACTTTCTCCGAGACGCCCACGCCCGCCGACGCGACGACGCCGAGGTCGTTGACGACAGCCTGAATGACCAGAAACGAAAAGCCGACGAGCAAATCCTGAAAGGCGATAGGGACGCCGAGTTTCAAAATCCGCCGGATGACGCCGCCCGCGAAACGAATCATGGAGCGGCGGAACTCGAACGGGTATTCCCGGCGCGCAATCACGGCCAGAGAGACGGCGACGCTGACCAGTTGCGCGGCGACGGTAGCGACAGCGGCTCCCGCCGCCCCAAGCCCAAGTCCGGCGATAAGCAGGAAGTCCCCCGCGATATTGCAGAGACAGGCGACAAAGACCGTGAGCAAAGGCGTGGAGGAATCGCCCATGCCGCGAAAGACGGAGCCGAGCAGGTTATAGGCTACAATCGCAATCATCCCGCCGCCGCAGATACGGATATACGCCATGGTTTGCGCGAAGGCCTCCGGGGGCGCGTTCATGGCGGAAGCGATTTGCGCCGCTAAAAACGGAACCGATACGGAAAGCGCCGCGCCGACGCTCAGGAACAGCGCGACGCTGGCCCCGATGATTTCGCCGCCGCGTTTGGCGTTCCCCATGCCGATTTGGTGTCCGAGATAGACCGTAGTACCCATAGCGAGACTGGAAATCAGATTGCCCAGCGTGAGCGTAATTTGGGAACCCGTGGAAACCGCCGACACGTCCTCCGGCGCGGCGAACTTCCCCACGACGAACAAATCCACAGCCCCGTACATCGCCTGTAAAAACAGCGCGAACATAACCGGCAGAGCGAACCGCATGAGCGGTTCCAGAATCGCGCCTTCCGTGAAACGCCGTTCCTCTTTCACACTAATTCCTCCCATCTTCACAATAAAAAAACGGACAAGACGCCCGCGTTTCCGCAACCGCCTTGTCCGGCGCCGCTCCATACGCGGCGGCGCCCTCCGGCGAAAGAAAAACGCGACATCTTATCCGGCGCTGTCCCTACGAATGACAGCCTCCTCCGATGAACGCGCCCAGTATAGCGCGTTCCGGCGCGAATGTCAAGATTTTACTAATTTTTACGGCGCGGGCAATTCCGTTGCGTTCTTCTCTTTTGGCTTATCCGGTGAAAATTGCAAACGCCCTTGCAATCCCGCGCACTTTCCGGTATACTGTGGAGCAGTAACAGGAAACGCTCCGGGAACTGAAGGCTGTTCTGGAAGAGCGGATGAAAAGGGAGCGTTTCTGGGAGATTGACGGGGAATGGCTTCGACGGCTTGGAGAGTTTATGCTCAGATTGTCGGACATCAAGAAAGCGCTCATCGAAAAATACGAGCGGGAAGACGCCTGACGAACCCGCGATTCGGCGCGTCGCTTTCAGACGAAACAGGAGGCGAATATGGACAGGCAGGACTTATCCCGGCAAATCAAGGACTTCATTCACGCGCTCGCTTCACTGGACGATGAGGACGCTCAAAAACTCGCCGACTGTTTCCAGAGCCTTGTCCAGTCCAAGCGGACGGAAGAAACGCGCGCGGTCAATGCGCAACCTGACAAGCGTCCGAATGCGGTCGAAAGCCGGCGCGTCGAGGAGAGGAACCGTTGCTCTTTCTGCGGGAAAAGCGAAAAACAGGTTCGCCGGATGATTGTGGGACCGGGCGTCAACATTTGTGACGAGTGCGTATATTTATGCTACCAACTATTGCAGGAATCCTTCTCGGATGAAGAATCCGTTGAGGAATCGAGCGCAGAAACCGAAAACGACCGGACGCAATGCGCGGAAACGCCGACAACATAAGATTCTCTTTACGTATCCCGCCGCGACAGTAACCGTGCGGAATCCGTCAGCTTTATCCGGGACGGAGAGAACGCGGAAACGCGAACAAAAATACGTGAAAGCCCTCCGCAAAGCGCGTTTTCGGCGTGAAACACGTTTGCGGAGGGCTTATTTTGCCTTAAAACAGGAATATAGCGTGACATTAAGGAGGTCATGATGGAAACATATGAAATGACAAGCGAACAAATGAAATCCTACGCGGAGCATCTCCGCATGGAGGAATGCAGCGAATCGACTGTCCGGAAGTACGACAATGCGCTCGCGGCTCTTTACGGGTGGCTTCCGGAAGACAAGTCCGTGACCAAGGAGCGTCTGCTCGCGTGGAAAGCGGAAATCAGCGAAAAGAACGCAGCCAGCACAGTCAACGTCATGATATCGGCGGTCAACAGCTTCTTCGCTTTCATGTCGTGGGACAATCTGCGCGTGAAACAGGTCAAGACCCAGCGCAGAATCTACCGCGACAAAGACAGGGAACTGACCAAAGAGGAATATATGCGTCTCCTAAAAGCGGCGCGGAGCAAAGGAAATCTGCGCCTGTACTATCTCATGCAGACGCTTGGAAGCACTGGAATTCGGATTTCCGAATTAAGTTACTTTTTGAGGACATTTTTCCGCAAGGGGATTCCGTGCGTTTTTCACTGGAATCCCCGGCTTTTCAGGCGTCGGACGCCTTATTTGGGAATTTTAGCGTTCTTCACCGTCAGGTAGGTTTCTTCCTCCTCGCCGATATTGCCGATAAAGCGGTAGTAGATGTCCACCCGCATGAGCGCTTCGCCGTCGACGATTTCCCGCTCGTGAACCGCAATCTTCTCGACCAGCGTGTTCAGAAGCTCCTCGCTCAACTCCGTGATGTCCGTATAGCGGGCGACCAGTTCGGCGAACTCCCCGGAGCTTTTGCTCTGCTTGCTATAGGAGGAAATCCGGCTTTGCAGTTCCATATAGCGTTCCTTGAGTTTTTTCGACTCGTCCTCGTAGGACGCCGAAAGCGTCGCGTAACGCTCTTCGGAAACCCGCCCGAACACGCTGTCTTCGTAGAGCTTGCGGATGATGGCGTCGAGTTCGTCCAGACGCTGTTGGCAACGCTCCGCTTCCTTTGTCCACGACGCCCGCTCGCCGTCCCATTCCCGCAAGGACAGGCTCACCAGATAATCCGCATACCGTTCCCGGTCGGCGGCGGCAAGGGAGGCGTGACGCCGGATGTCTTCCAGCACAATCGCGTTTAAATCCGACAGGCTTACGTCATGGCGGGAGCATTCCTTGCCGCCGTACCTGCGGTACTTGGCGCAACTGAACCTTCCGGTCGTACTGCCGTCCGCCCGATGTTCCGCCGAGAAGCCCATGCTCATACTATTTCCGAAAAAAACGGTCGACAAAACCAACGGAGGTGTGGTATACTCAAACAGGGTGATAAAAATGAAGAAATATATCATAACAAAAG
>JAFSOM010000174.1 GCA_017447005.1 Oscillibacter sp. | reverse complement strand
CCGCCACGCGCTTTCCGCGTAAGCCTTCCAGATACGTTTCCAGTTCCATACAATCTCCCCTTGGTTGGATTTTGGCCTATCATACCACAGACGCAAGAAAAATACAACGTCCCCGGACTTTCGCCGCGCCCGGACAGGTATATTTTCTACCTGAGCGGTTGCGCCGCGCTAGGCCCTCCCCCTTTGGGGGAGGGTGGCGCGTAGCGCCGGGTGGGGGCGCTTTCTCCCTCTGTCACTTCGTGACATCTGCCCCCGTTCCGTTCTTTTCGCCCCCCTCTGTCATTTCGTGACATCTCCCCCCGTTCCGGGGGGAGACAAAGACGTTTCAACCGCTCAGTTAGGTATATTTTTCCGTTCGCGGCGGCATAATAGACCCGGCGCCGACGCTACGCGGCGCGGAATGGAGGACTGGACAGCATGGTGAAAGGCGTTTCCCGGCAAATTGTCGTGATTGATTCCCCCGACCAGAAACTGTTTGAAAAGGCGATATTCATCGTGCGCAACGACGCCCTGAAGGAAGGCGTAACGGCGCGGGCGCTGGTACAGGAGGCGCGACGCGTGGCGCGGAACTGTTCGACGGGTCATACCGACGGCGGCGGTCTGTGGGAACGCTTTCTCCCGTGGATAACGGCCTTTATCGGCGGCGGATTCGTCGGGGTGGCGTGGCTGTTGGTTACGTTCTTTACCCTGTAGCGTTCCATAGGCGCAACGACACGGACGAATGGCGCGTTGACCATCCGCCCGTGTCGGCGTTTTCGTATTCGGATAGCGTCACGGGATTTCCAAGTGAACGGACTGATGAAAAACGGGTTCAACCAATCCGGGAATCTCCACGGCGTCCGTAAAATGTACATCGTCCGTACACTCCCGCAGGAGCGAGACAATGTACGGGTGGGGCCGTTCGTCGGGACGCCCGCCCGCTACTGATACTACGATAGTTTTCGGCTGAATCTGCTTTAAAAACTTCCGGTTGACCGACGATAACGACGCGTGATGAGGCAGTTTGAGGATGTCGCATGGCGCGGTGGTATCGCGGTCCCACAGGACGCCGTACATATCGCCGCCCAGCACAATTTCCGCGCCGTGATAGTATAAACGTTGGCGCAGACTGCTTGCGTTCATGAACTTTCCCCAGCGCATGAGGGCGTAACGGTCGCGCACGCCCGCGAAAGCCGCGTCGAAAATCTCCTTCTGATGTCGGTACAGCCCCGCCTCCGAACAGTAAATTTCCATGGAAAGCGCGTCGGTCAACTGTAAAACTTCCGTGCGCGTCCCGGACAACTCCACGATTTCCCGCACGTTCTCCGGGTGATTCTTTAGGGCCATTGCGTAAAAGTTCATGCACCGGAGCACATTCCGGGCCGTGGAATTGAGGTCGTTATCGTCGGGGCGCAGGTCGTCGAAGCCGTCCGGGGGCGCGTAGGTCGTGAGGAGACGGTCAACGCGCACGGCGTCGAGTACGTGTGACATCCCGCCCACGTGGTCGCGGTGGAAATGGGTTAGTAGGAGCATGTCAAGACGGCTGATTCCGGCGTTACGCAGGAAATCGCCCGCGAAGATACGTTGCGAACGGGGGTCGAGTTCGCCGGGATGGTCGTCGCGCTGTAAAGCGTCGTGCCCGCAGTCCACGAGCATGGCGAAACCGCTGTCCGTCTCGCGCACTAATGTCGCGTCCCCGTTGCCCACGTTGATGAAGTCCAGTAACAGCATACGCGCCCCTCCCTGTTCTATTCGTCGGTATCCCGCGCAACCGGAATGTAAACTTGCTCTAGCGGAATCATCTTTCGATACTTTTCATGAATCTTGTCATAGTATTTCAAAATCAGTTCCGCAAGTTCCACGCCGTTAATTCCCCGGATAATGGGATTTTCCTCAAGGTACCTCTGCGCGTTTTTCGTGTAATCCGATAGGGCGACGAATAATCCGTAATCTCCCTGACGCATAGCCCCTTTCAAGGCTTGAACCATGGTTTCGGGAATATCCCCGTCCTGACTTTTCACCTGAACCAAGATTCGCGGCGGAAGTTCGTCCTTGTAGGCGATAATATCGCGTCCGCGGTCGCCGCCGTGCGGAGAAATCGTAGTCCGATAGCCCATCGTCTCTAACAGGTTCGCTACAAAATCCTCCAAATCATACCCTTTAAACTGTCGGCTGAGTTCTTTGCGGATAAAGTCCTTTGTGCTTTTGTGAATCGCTTCCACGTCCGTCGCAAGCGTTCCGCCGCCTCCGGTCAACGCGGAAAAGAACTCGTCCGCATAATTCCGCACGGTAAACAGAGTCATAAGAGAGCCGATTTCATACAACGCGCCCTGCGGAAACGCCGTCCGGGGCAGATGTTTCAGCCACTTGATTTTCCGTCTGTGGGGGTACTCCTCATCTTCTTCGACGTATTTGTACTCCCCCGTCACTTCGCCGATATTTACCATTTGGTCGCTTTTTGAGGGGAAAACCACGTAATCCCCGAGTTCCATTTCATAGACGAAACGAAACAGCATTCCCGCGCTGACGGCGACATTCCCTTTTGCCGCGTCGGGATACGCTTCGGCATACGCCTCTTTGAACGCTTCCCGACTGGGTTCAATTTCCGAGAGGCTCCCCATTTCAGGCCAGCCTATGGCAATCACGCTTTCCTGCAAAAACAGGTCGTCATTCCACGTATGAATGCCCCACATATTGCGCCCTTGGTTCACGCCGTTGTCCTCCTGTCTTTAGTATTTCCTTATATTATACGTCGGCGGCGCGGAAAGTCAATCGT
>JAFSOM010000173.1 GCA_017447005.1 Oscillibacter sp. | reverse complement strand
CGTCCCCGGCGCTGTCGGTGACGAGAATCTCCCACAGGCGCGGCCTCTCCCGACGCCGCCGCAGCGGGCGGCGTAATGCGTATCGTAAACGAATCGTCCGGCTCCGCGTAGGCCAGCGCGAACGGCCCGACCGTCCCCAACAGCAGAAACGCGCAAATCAGCAGCGCCGCGACGCGTCCCGGCCCCTTATTCCTCATCCGACAAATCCTCCTCCGGCAAAGGCGGCTCCTCCGTGTCCGCCTGAATTTCATACGACGCGGGCGGCGTTTCCGCAACGGCGGGCGGCTCCCGCGCCGCGATTTGCGCGTCGGCGCGAAGCGACCCCCCGCCGCGAATCGCGGCGAGCAGTCCGCGCAGTTCCTCCGGCGACGCCGCCACGCTCCGCACGGCTCCCAGAATCAGCGTATTCTCCTGCGCCGTGACGGAATCCCGCAGTTCCGCGACACGCGCCGCCCATCGCGCCTGCTTTTCCTCCGCTGACGCCAGTTCCGCCCTCGTTTCCTCCAGTTCCTGTTCGGGCGTCTTTCTCGACCCTCTCATTCCTCTCAATCGTGTTCCTCCTTTTCCTTTCAAAATTGGCAACTTTTCCGGCATTTTCGTTGTTCCGAAATTGTTCTTGATAAAGTTGCTTTTTCCTTTAATTCATGCTTGCTTTACTTATACGAGTAAAAAATGGCTTCTATTGCCGACGTTGCGCAACTTTAGGCAAAGCGCCTGTTCTCACTCATTATAATCTTATTTAGGCATGATGCGATTTCGTTGACCTTAGCGCATGACTTGTTTTAATGCGGACTTGAACTGGCGCGAAAAATCTCAAAAGCTCTTGCAATCCCGCGCTTTTTTTGATATACTGCGAGAAATAACGCCGCCAATGCGGACAGTCGAGGCGGCCTTATCAAGACTCGGAATAATGATAACGGCATATCAAAGGAGGAAAGCGCCATGTTTGCGCTGAATGCGCTGATTCTGCTGCTCGGATTTTTCGCGCTTGTTAAAGGCGCGGATTTGTTCGTGGAAGGAAGCTCAGGCATTGCGAAAAATTTCAAAGTCCCCAGTCTGATTATCGGGCTGACTATTGTCGCGTTTGGCACAAGCGCCCCGGAACTGGCGGTCAGCGCGTCGGCGGCTGTGCAGGGGGCTAACGAAATTGCGCTCAGTAACGTCGTAGGCTCCAATATCTTTAATCTTCTGTGCGTACTGGGCCTCTGCGCGATTGCGCATCCGGTTCCTGTCAATGAAGGAATCCTGAAACGGGATTTCCCTCTGTCCATTCTGTCAACCGCTTTCGTTCTGGCGGGGACAGGCGCGGCGGCGATTGGACGCTTGTCCGAAATTACAATGGAAACGGCGGTCGGGACTGTCAACCGGATTATGGCGTCCATCCTGCTCCTTGTCTTTATCGCGTACATTGTCTACCTAATCTACGACGCGCGAAAACATCCTGAAACGGAAGAACAGCGCGAACTTTGGCCCGTGTGGAAATGCGTCCTTTTGACCCTTGCGGGTCTTGCGCTGATTATTGGCGGCGGACAGGCTGTGGTCTACGGCGCGAAAGAGATTGCAAGAGCGGCGGGGATGACGGAAACGCTGATTGGACTGACGATTGTCGCGGCGGGAACATCTCTGCCGGAATTAGTAACATCGCTGACGGCGGCGACAAAGGGCGAAACGGAACTTGCTTTTGGCAATGTAATCGGTTCCAATTTGCTGAATATCATGTTGATTTTAAGCGTTTCCGCGCTGATTCATCCCATATCGGTCAATTTCGCCTCTATCTGTGATTTGGCAATTCTGCTTCTTTTGAGCGCGCTGGCATTTTTGTTTTCCCTCACCGCCAAAACGCTGACAAGGACGGAAGGCGCTATTCTTACCGCGCTGTATATCGCTGATATGATTTTTGCAATCATGCGATGAGAATTTGCCATATGCCGCATACAAACAGGCTTTACTAAGCCTTACAATTTTCCGCTTACAAATCAGCGGTCACTGGCTAAAAAATTTGCTTGCTCGCAACAGGCGTCGCGCTCGTTGCATATTCGCTTTATTGTAAAACTTATTTAGCCATTGTAAGACTTATTTGAACATATTGTATAACTTATTTTGACGCGGACAAGGGCATGTCCTCGTACAAACAAGTTTCATAATAAAAGCCGTTGATTTTCTAAATAAGTTCCATAATTCCGTCTGCTTTTGTTACCTCTGATAATGGCCTGAAAGAGCAACGCCTTTGTTCGCTGGCCATTGTTAGAGGAAAACTGAGTTATGGAGCGATTTTTAAGCTGAAATTCTGTCTTATTATCCGTCTTATTTAGACAAATAAGCAATATCAGCAAATTATCTCTATCTTAATTTAGATTTTATCGGTCTTATTTGGAAAATTACGAAACTTATTTTGACGTAGACAAAGACTGTTCGCGTACAAATAAGTTTTACAACGAATCGGCCTTATTTTCTAAATAAGCCTTACAATGTTCTGATTGCAAATCAGCGGTCACTGGCTTAAAAAGATTCGCTTGCTCTCAATAGGCGTCGCGCTCGTTACATATTCGCATGATTGTAAAACTTATTTGTTCCATATCAGCGAATATTGTACAACTTATTTTGACGCGGACAAAGATGTCCACATACAAACAAGTTTCATAATAAAAGCCGTTGATTTTCTAAATAAGTTCCATAATTCCGTCTGTTTTTGTTGCCTCTGATAATGGCCTGAACGAGCAACGCCTTTGTTCGCTGTCCATTGTTAGAGGAAAACTGAGTTATGGAGCGATTTTTAAGCTGAATTCTGCCTTATTATCCGTCTTATTTAGACGCTGTTATGCGTCTTATTTAGACAAATAAGCAATATCAGAAAATTATCTATCTTATTTAGATTTTATCGGTCTTATTTGGAAAATTATGAAACTTATTTTGACGTAGACAAAAGACAATTAAGGCAGACGCCCGAACGCGTAAAAGTGCCTGTTCCAGTAATTTGTATTTATGCTTGCGTACTGGATTGGATTTCCGCAGTGAATCATCTTTTGATTTCCAACGTAAATCCCGACGTGCGTTACGGGCAACGGGGTGCTGTACGTTCCGGTAAAGAAAATCAGGTCGCCGGGTTTCGCCTCCGCTCTGGAAACCGGGGTGCAGATATTATAAAGTCCCTGCGCCCCAAGGCGTCCGACGTTCCATCCGCTGTGATTGATAACCCAGCTTACAAAGCCGGAACAATCGAACGACGTGGACGGGGACGAACCGCCCCAAACGTAAGGGTAGCCCAGATATTTTTCCGCTTCCTCCAGTATCCGCGCAAAGGTCGCGTCCGTGGGCGGCTCTCCGGGATAGCCGGGAATCACGACGCCGCCCCCTCCGGGGGACGCGCCGTTTCCATCGTCGCCCGTTTCCACAAAAAAGTACGGGTTCAGATACTCGCCGTCCAGCATGACCTCCAAATGAAGGTGCGGCCCCGTGCTGTTTCCCGTACTGCCAACGGCGGCAATCGCGTCGCCGCGTTTCACTCTCTGTCCCGCGTGGACGCTCAGACTGGAACAGTGCGCGTATCGTGACAAATAGCCTTTATTATCCTGAATGACAACGCAAAGTCCATAGCCGCCGTTCTCGCCAGCGGACACCACGCGCCCGTCCTGAACGGCTTTGATAACTGTCCCCTCCGCCACGGCGATGTCCACGCCACGGTGGAGATTTTTTACGCCCGTGATGGGATGGATACGGTAGCCGTAGGGACTGGACACGCGCCCAAGCCATGCGAAATCAAACGGATTGCCGAACGCCTGACGGTTGCCGTAAGTCTGCATATACAGTCCGTAACGGGTTCTTTCCTCATCGTTCTCCAAACTTTCCGCTATCACGTTCGCAAGCGGACGCACAGACAGCGTGGTTTTCAACACATACCAGTTATAAGGATTCCCCTCGCTGTCATAACGCGTTTCCACAATGACCGTCCGCGTCAGCGTGTAATGTTTCCAGAACAAATCCGCGATATTTGAGCGGATTCTGCGGAATTTGAACGCGTTATACTTCGTTGACAGGTACGAAAGCAACTCATACGGGTTGTGTCCGATTTCGCCGATGTTATAACGGTACTCG
>JAFSOM010000015.1 GCA_017447005.1 Oscillibacter sp. | reverse complement strand
GTGACTTTACAACATTTTATGCAATCTGCCGAAGAAGTTCAAAATCACAGGTCAATGAGAGGATGTAAGTAAACATAAGCGGGACGCTACGCGTTTAAGCGCAAGCGTCCCGCTTTTTTCTTGCGCGGTTTATTTTCCAAACCAGTGGTCTAAAACCACCGCCTTTAGGCGGTAATTACTTTTAGTAGCCTCTTTTCCCTACCGATAAGGGCGTGTCCCAAATATAGCGAACACTTTCCCAAGAAGGAAAATCCGATTTTTTTCGGCCTCTCCAATTTTCACCAACAATAGCGAACACTTCTTGGAGCTCCAACTTACCTTGGAAATTCGGATTTTTGAAGAATTTATCCTGTATTTTCCCATTACGGCAAAAACAGTTCGAAAAACCGGATTCCCCCTCGTCGGAAAGTGTTCGCTATATTTGGGACACGCCGAGCATTGGCATGGAAAAGAAGACGCTGGAGCGGAAGAACGGAAGCGTGTCGGTAGAATATCGCCACTTTATCAGCAGTCTGAAAACGGACATTGCGCTTTTCAGCCGGACCGTGCGCCAGCATTGGTCCGTGGAGGCCATGCGTTGGCATCTGGATGTCACGTTCCGGGAAGACGCAAACCATACGATTGATAAAAACTCCGCGCAAAATCTCAATATTATCCGCAAATTCTGTCTGAGTGTCCTGAAACTGGTCGAAATTATCCATCCGAAACTATCCATGAAGAAAAAGCGCTTCGCCATTGCCCATAATACGGAAAAATATCTGGAAAGCGTCCTCAATTTCTGATACGGAGAAAAGGAGAAGTCATATGTTTATGAACTTCCGAAAAATTCCTGTATTTGCCTTTTGATGAGTAAGGAACCCATTCATGCGTTTGTCCTGGGGACGGAGCCTTTTATGGCCTCCTTTCCCCATCTGATTGACGTGGGCGTTATGGGACGTTGCGTTCACGGCGAAAGCGGACTGTGCGCGAAAGCCGGAATAGGATGTTATCAGAGCGGAATGTCTCAACGCGAACCTGATATGCGCCCGGAAGATTTTGAAACGATTCTCCGCGAATGCCGGGGCAGATGTTATCAAATCGCGTTAGGAGGCCGGGGCGACCCGAATCAGCATGAATCGTTTGAGGATTTGTTGCGTATGTGTCGGGAATACGGAATTGTCCCAAACTTTACTACGTCCGGTTACGGCTTAACGGCGCCTGTCGCTGAAATTTGTAAGCGTTGCTGCGGAGCGGTTGCCGTAAGCTGGTATCGCAACGCCTACACGACGCAAGCGATAGAACTGCTTTTGAACGCAGGGGTCAAAACAAACGTCCATTACGTTCTTGGGAATAACAGCATTGACGAGGCGATTGCCCGTCTGCGTCTTAACAGTTTCCCGAAGGGAATCAACGCCGTGATTTTTCTGCTCCATAAGCCTGTGGACAGGGAACCCGGGAAAATGTCCTGAACGTCTCAGACCCCCGCGTTGAGGAGTTTTTCGCGGAGTTGGACAAGCGCCATGCGTTTAAAGTTGGGATAGACAGTTGTTGCGTTCCGGGAGCCGTCAACTTCTGCGAATCCGTGATGACGGAGAGCCTTGACGCTTGCGAAGCGGGGCGGTTCAGTTGCTATATCGGCCCGGATATGACGGCGCTTCCGTGCAGTTTTGACCAGCGGAGACGCTTTGCCGTCAGCCTGTCGGACGGAACGACCATTGAGGAGGCATGGAACGGCGCAATTTTTCAGGCGTTTAGAAACAGCCTGCGCGGAGCGTGTCCGGACTGCCCGAAAAGGGAGGCCTGTATGGGCGGGGGTCCTTTAACGCCGGAAATTACGCTATGCGGAAACAGGAAAGGAGCGTCCAGCGATGAAAATTCGCGCTGACTTTGTAACCAACTCCAGCAGTTCCAGTTTTGTCCTTGCGCGCAAGGGAGATTTGACGGAAAAACAAAAGGAAGCGATTATCGCGTTTGTAGAGGACGCGATGCTGGGAAAGCGCCTGCTCAAAGCGGGCGCTTCCGACACGGAAATTGCAACGGACCTTAAGGACGAATATCTTAGCGAGGACGTGGAGGAACGTATCCGGCAGGCTCTGCGTGAAGGGAAAGACATCTATCTGGGAGAGCTTTCGTTTGACGAAGCCGAATACGGATACGCGAGGCTGTTTGAAAATCTCTGGGAGGAATTGGGAGAAATCGACGAGGGCTTTGAGGAAATTGACACGGACCTCTCCTATTGAATTATATCGGGAGTTGCGTATATCTGGGCTGTGATTGACGCTTTTTCGCCGTGACAGAGCGTCCGCGTTACAGCTTATGAACATTGCGTCGTAAGAGGCGAAGAGTGCGCATTGTTGACGCTTTGAAAAGAAATCGCGGCGCCATTGCGCTTCCCAATGAGGGTACGGTCGCTTGAACCGTACCCTCATTGGGGTATCTCGGTTTGGCTGTCCGGCGCTGTCAGAATATTTGGAACGCACAGCAAGCGCGGTGAAAAAGTTATCCGCCTCATGCGCCTTTTCCTCCTTGCGCTTTTTCGCCGTACCGTCCTGAGACAGCGTGTACAGATTGCTTTCCGCTTCCCGCTTCCACCGGGAAAGCATATTGGGGCGGATGTTGTGGGCCAAGGCGATTTCGTTGACGGCGCCTTCCCCGCGCAAGGTTTCCAATACCATTTTCGCCTTCTCATCGGGCGTGCATGCGTTTCTCTTCATAAAGTTGGCTCCTTTCGGGTTCTATCCTACCCGCAATCCAACTTAGAAGCAATCATTTTTTGTCCGAAATCCGAGGTTCATTATAATTCACAGTCATTGCCCTAAAATCCGAAACGCTCGAATAAAAAGGAAACTTTGCAGGTAGGCTACAACAGCGAACGCCGCGAATGCCCATAGAAAAACGGCGGTATGGAGCGCGGCGGGGTTCATGAAGAAGGACACGTACACCGCAACAATACTGATTCCCGCCGCGCCGAGTGTGTGCGGCAGGGTGGCGGCGCTGAGAAAATACGCCGTTTTCAAAACGCCCCACAGAGATTTCCTTTTTCCAGCGTTTTCGCTTTCCATACGGCTGAAACGCGCTTGCAAAGGAAAGACGTACTGTCCGCCCGCGAGGAAGAAAAACGACAGAATGAAAAACGTCACCCGGTAGAGCCGCTGTAAGTCTCCGTTCAGCGCGTCCACGGCGCTGGAGTAGGCCCACAGGAACAAGGCCATGACAAGCAGAATCAGCCATAACGCCGTAGCGCGGCGGAAATTGCGCTGGAAGGCTTGCCAGAACTGCGCCGCGATGAACGACGCCTCCCGCTGTTCGACAATGGACAGCGTGCAGTCGTAGAGCGCCGACGCCGACGCGCCAATCGTGAAGAGCGGCAGAGAGAACAGACAAAATAAAATATTGCAGAATACCAAATCGGACAGCATACCCAGCGCGGACATCAGCGGCCCTTCCGGGTCAAAGAGTTTCATAGCGTTTCCCATACCTTTCCATTCCATAAAATAAAACTCCCCTATCCAAGCGGACAGGGGAGTTTTTTTCAAAAGCGTTATTTTACCGCGCCTTCCACCATGCCGCTCATAATCTGACGCTGTGCAATCAGGAAAATGATAATCATGGGAATCATTGCCAGAAGCGCGGCGGTCAGAATCAAATCCCACTGCTTGACGTAGGAGCCGACAAACGCCTGTACCGCCACGGGGAGCGTTTTCACTTTACCGTTCTGTCCGAGCATGAGCGACGGGAGCAGGTAGTCGTTCCAAATCCACATGCCGTTGAGAATCGTCACCGTGACCACGGACGGACGCAGAAGCGGAAAGATAATCCGGAAGTAAATCCCCTCATAGGAACAGCCGTCGATGGACGCGGCCTCCTCCAAATCATAGGGGACGGTCTTGACCATGCCCGTGAGGATAAATACCGTCATGGCCCCGCCGAAACCGCAGTAGGCGAACACAATGCCCGGGATAGACTGCAACATGGACAGCCCGACGAAGTTGCCCACGTCGCGGAAGGTTGAAATCAGCGGAAGCATAACCACCTGAAACGGGATAATCATGGAGGCGATAAAGACCATATAAATGACGTTGCTCCACACGGTTTTGTTGCGGCAGATAACCCACGCCGCCATACCCCCGAAGAGCGCCAGCAGAATGAGGGAGATAATCGTAATGAGGGCGGACGTGCCGAAGGCGTACCAGAAACTGAAGTTCGAGTTGTTGACGACGTTTTGCAGGTTCGTCAGAAACTGGTTGAAACTCGTTCCGGCGAGGCTGACGGGGTCGGCTACAATGCCGTTGGCGTTCTTGAACACGTTAATGCAAACGAGGAAGAACGGCGCGAGCGTATAGAGCGCCACGACAACCGCAATGACCATTATCGTCACGAACGTGGACGTTTTCATCTTGGTTTTCATTACAACTCCACCTCCTTACTGTTGGAAATGCGCACCTGAACGAGCGACACGCAGGCGAGGATAATAAAGAACAAAACCGCTTTGGCCTGTCCGAGCGCGTAACTGTTCTTGGAAATGGCGGTGTTGTAGATGTTCAGCGCGAGCATTTGCGTTCCGTTGGAGAGGTACTGTCCCATGAAATCCATGACGGAGCCTGTGCCGTTCGTCAGAGCCATGTTCACGTCGAACTGCTTAAAAGCGGATGTCAGCGTCAGGAACGTGCAGATGGTAATGGTTGACGCAATCATGGGAATTTTAATGCGCAGTAAGGTTGTGAAAGCGTTCGCGCCGTCGATGGCGGCGGCTTCCAGCACGTCGCCGGGGACGGTCACAAGGCCGTTGACGTAAATCAGCATGATATACCCGGCGTACTGCCAGATATAGACCACGATAATCGCGGCGAAGGCGGACGGCGTTTTCGTCAGCAGGGACGCGCCCGTGACTTTTACGAGCACGTTGTTGAACACGAACTGCCAGACATAGCCGAGGACGATACCGCCGATAAGGTTCGGGAGGAAATACGCGGCGCGGAAAAATCCGACGCCCTTCAAGCGGCTTGTGCACAGTAACGCCAGCGCGAAGCCCACCAGATTCACCAGTACCATATTGAACACGACGAACAGCACGGTAATGAGCAGAGACCACAGGAAGCTGACTTCATGGAACATCTGCGCGTAGTTGGCGAGGCCGACAAACTGCGTATAGCGAATGCCCGTCCAGTCGGTCATGGAGTAGAAGATACCGAGCAGGAGCGGGATAATGACCGTGACGCCGAAGGTAAAGAGCAGGGGAAAGAGGAAAATGACGTTGACAATATCGCGGTGATGGGTCAGCGTGGGGAACAGATACAGCCCCGCGAAAAAGGCGATAACGCCGAAAATCAAAACCGCGCCGCGATACTGATAAAGCGCGCCGCCGCCCATGCAGTCCATAGCCAGAGACCAGCCCAATAGAGCGACGCCCGCAATCAGGAATAACAGGGACAACGCTTTTTTCGCCGGATTGACGGAATCCATAAGCCTTAACTCCTTTCTATCGTTAGGAAAAGCGGGCAGAGAACCCGCCCGCCTTTCCGGAAAGTCCGATTATCCGCCGTAAGCGGTGGCGCAAACCTGTTGCATGACCTGTACGAAACGGTCAGTGTCAAGGGCGCCTTGCGCGTAGTCGTTGAAAACCTGTCCGGTGTAGTTCTGCGCGAGGCCTTCCTTGTTGCCGAGCCAGTGCCAGCCGGAAGTCTTTCCGGCGTTCTGATAGTCTACGATAGTCTGCGCGAACGGGTCGGTAGCGACATAAGAACTGGAGTTGAACGGGCTGATGAATCCCGCTTCCATCACGAGCACTTCCTGCGCGGCGTCGGTGGTCAGCCACTGCAAGAACGCTTTCGCGGCGTCTACGTTGCCGTCCTTGTAGACCGCCCACCAAGAAGGAGCGTTCGTCAGAATGGTGTCAATGCCGTCTTGGAAGGCGTAAGGGGCCATGCCTACTTTAAAGTTTCCGGCGGCGGCATAGGCGTCCTTGTCATCGGTGGTCATCGTCGCGCCAATCCAAGAACCCTGCGTGACGAAGGCGTACTTGCCGGAAGCGAAGTTGAGGATTTGCTGGTCATACGTGCCGGAAATCATCATGCTCTGGTCGGCGTACTGCTGGAGCAGAGCGACGAACTTGGCGAAGTCGGTGAAGCGGTCAACGTCGAGCTGTCCGCCGTTGTTGAGCATGTCAAAATAGGTCGTGTCGTCGCGGTCAAGTCCGGCGTCCTCATAGTTGCCGAAGAGGTGGTTGCCGGTGGACCAGTAGAGATTGACAGGCTCCGTGTAGTAGCCGACGACGGCGGTCAGGCCGAGTTCGTCCTTCATGCCGTCGATGGTGGCGAACGCCAGCTCATAGGCGGCGGGGCTTGTCAGCGTGGAGGGGTCAACGCCGGCCTTTTCGAGAATATCGGCGTTATAGGCAAGGCCGATAGCCTCCACCGTGTAGGGGAAACCTACCGTGCCGTCGTCATTGATATAGGCGGCGTCGGTATCGGCGGCCCACGCCTCGCCGCTCATGTCGGCGCAAAGCCCGGCCCAGTTGGCGAAGTCAGACGCGCCGCCGTTGACGAAGATGTCCGGCATGTTGCCCGCCTGATAGTAGCCCTTGAGCGTGCCCTGAATGTCAATGCCGCCGCCCATGGACTCAATGCTGACATCGACGCCGGTTTCTTCCTTGTACATGGCGGCGAGTTTCTTCAAGGCGGCGTCGACCTCGATTTTGCCATTGACAAGGCGAATGCTGTTCGCGGACGGCGCGCCGCCGGAATTGTCCGCGGCGGATTCGGCGTTTTCCGAAGCGTCATTTCCGGCGGGAGCGGGAGAACCGCCGCCGCAGGCCGCGAGGCTCAATGTCAGAACCGCCGCGAGGAGCAGAGACAACCATCTTTTCATACTTTTACGCTTCCTTCCAAAAAGATTTATTTTCCAAACCAGTGGTCTAAAACCACCGCCTTTCAGGCGGTAATTACTTTTAGTAGCTTTTTTCCGGTCATGCTGAAACCTTATAAGAGATTCAACCATACAAGAAAGATTCCTATACGCGCAACCTGCCGTCATGGGAGAGATACAATTTTGCAGGGGCTTTCCGAAAAACGGGTTTGCGATGAACCTCTGTGGGTTGCGATACTGGCTTAGCTACTTCAGTAGTTCTGTTAGCTGACTTTCAGTCTGACAGAAGCTGGCTTTAGCCTGAGCGCGACTTTCAGTCGCTTATAACTCCACCGGCTTTAGCCGGTGGTAGTTTAATTGCAGGGAGACTGCCGCAAAGCGTTACGGTTTCCAAAGTCCGGCGCGGCGCGGTCTCCCGACAAAACGGATTAGCGGAGTTCCCACGCGTCCGCCTCCCATGGGGAGAGGCGCAGGACAGGCGAAAACGACGGGTTTCCGGTATTGGAAATCAGGAGTTGCGCCTCGACGGGCGCCGGGGAGAGTTCCGGCGCAAATTCCCGCGCCTGATTGGACAGGTTGCACACGATAAGCAGGCGTTTTCCGTCCAGTTCGCGGACATAGGCGTAAATATCGGGGTCGTCAGGGGCGAGAAGCCGATACGCGCCGTACACAATCAAATCTTTCCATTGGCTTTCGCGCCGTAAGGCAATCAGGCGGCGGTAGTAGGAAAAGACGGAATCCGGGTTTTCGATTTGCGCGGCGGCGTTGATTGCGCGGTAATTCGGGTTGACCATAATCCACGGGTCGCCCGTCGTAAAGCCCGCGTTCGCGGAGTCGTCCCACTGCATGGGAGTACGGGCGTTGTCGCGGCTCTTGTACGCGATACAGTCCAGCAGTTCCGACGCCTCCCGGACGCCGTGTTCCGTCAGTTCGCGGTAGGCGTTGAGCGATTCGATGTCGCGGTAGTTCTCAATCGGGCCGAACGGACAGTTTGTCATGCCGAGTTCCTCGCCCTGATAGACGTAGGGCGTACCCTTCTGGAAATGCAACATGGTCGCAAT
>JAFSOM010000172.1 GCA_017447005.1 Oscillibacter sp. | reverse complement strand
TATATGGAGCGTTCGACGGGCGTCACGTTCAAGGATGTCGCCGGACAGGACGAAGCGAAAGAATCCGTGACGGAAATCATTGACTTCCTCCACAATCCCGGCAAGTATACGGAAATTGGCGCGAAACTCCCCAAAGGCGCGTTGCTCGTGGGGCCTCCGGGCACGGGTAAAACGCTCTTGGCGAAAGCCGTCGCCGGGGAAGCGGGCGTTCCGTTCTTCTCCATTTCCGGTTCGGATTTCGTGGAAATGTTCGTGGGCGTCGGAGCCAGCCGCGTGCGCGACCTCTTCAAAGAGGCCAGCAAAGTGGCGCCCTGTATCGTGTTCATCGACGAAATCGACACTATCGGCAAATCCCGCGATAACCGCATGGGCGGCAATGACGAACGCGAACAGACGTTAAACCAGCTCTTGGCGGAAATGGATGGTTTCGACCCCACAAAGGGCGTTATCCTGCTCGCCGCCACGAACCGCCCGGAAGTGCTCGACCAAGCCCTGTTGCGTCCCGGACGCTTTGACCGCCGCATTACCATTGACCGCCCCAATCTCGCCGGACGTATCGCCACGCTGGAAGTCCACACGCGCAACATCAAACTTGCGGAGGACGTGGACTTGAAGAAAGTCGCGTTAGCCACGGCGGGCACTGTCGGCGCGGATTTGGCGAATCTGGTCAATGAGGCCGCGTTACGCGCCGTCCGTAAGGGCCGGAAACTTGTCACGCAGGAGGATTTGTTAGCGGCCTTTGAGCTCGTTATCGCCGGAACCGAGAAAAAAGGAAGCGTCCTGACGGAGTTCGAAAAGAAACTCGTCGCCTATCACGAAGTCGGACACGCGATGGTCGCCTACCGTCAGAAGAACACGGAGCCGGTACAGAAAATCACGATTGTACCGCACACGCAGGGCAGTTTGGGCTATACCTTGCTTATGCCCGAAGAGGATAAAACCGAGTTACGCACCCGTGAGGAACTGATGGCGAAAATCACGGTGTCCATGGGAGGCCGCGCCGCCGAGGAAGTCGTGATGAATACCATGACGAACGGCGCCTCGCAGGACATTCAGGAGGCCACCAACGTGGCGCGGAATATGGTTGCCATGTTCGGCATGAGCGACGAGTTCGGCATGATGGCGTTAGCGTCGCGGCGCACGCAGTACCTTGACGGCGGCTACGGCATGGACTGCGCGCAGGATACCGCCGCCCGTATGGATGAGGCCGTCAAAAAGATACTGGATAAGGCCTATCAGACCGCCGTCGAGACGATACGCGCAAACCGCGACGATATGGACAAGGTCGTAACCTATCTCTTGGAGAAGGAGACGATTACCGGCGCGGAAATGGTGGCCATTATTGAGGGACGCGACCCGACGTTAGTGGAGAATCCTTACGCGTCCACCAAACAGGACGGTTTCCGCCCGTCGCAACCGGAGGAAATTGAGGCCCCGGCGAAGAAAGTGCACATGATTTCCGAGAAAATCGCGCCGCCCGTCGAGCCGGAAGCCCCGGAAGCGTCGGAAGGCGTGGAACCGGAAACGCCGGACAGCGTCGAGACGGAAGCCCCGGAAACTGTGGAGCCGAAAGCGTCGGACGAAACGAAAGCGGCGTCGGAAGCCCCGCAAGCCGTCGAGCCGGAAGCCCCGGACGCCGTGGAGCCGGAAGCGCTGGAAGCCCCGGACAATGCCAATACGGAAGCGTCGGACGAAAAAAGCGGCGGAGAATAACGAACGATAGAGACGCTGGAAAGGAAGTGGCATTATGAGCGATATGAGCGCGTTTGACGCGACGCTCGTTGCGACAGTCGTTGCTTTTATCCTGTTCCTTGTCGGGGAGCAGGATGCGGGACGCCGTAAAGCGGCCCTCCTGATTTTGATTGGCGTGATTGTGACGCTCATCATTCTGGCCTATTTTGCGGGCTGGGCTACTATCCTGATTCCGGGCCGCGCTCCGGTTTCCGTCCCCGAATCCGTCACGCCGTCCCCCGCCGCGTCAGGCGACATCACCATGGACCAAGCCGTCAGCCGTATCAAGCGCGGCATTGATGATTTCATCGCAAACTTGCTGGTCTACGGGATTATGATAGGGGTTGTCGTGTCGATGATTAAATCCTTTTTCAGGCGCTAGGGCGTCGGCGCGGAATTTGTCAGGACGCCTCGGAGGATATTGGAAAATGTTCCCAATCCCCGGCATATCTGGGGAAGCCAGAAGAACAAAAACGCGTTCTCAATATCCCTGTCCGGACGGCCCCGGGCGGGGATTTTTTCGCGGTCGCGTCCCGGAACCGCCCCGCGCCGCGCTTTAACACAGATGTGTTGTCCGTCCTGACAATTTTCCGCCCGTTGCGTCCCGAAAATTTGACTAAAAATTCTGTAGAAATTTTCCGAATTAACGCTTGTAATTTGTAATGCCCCCTGATATAATTATACTGAAGTAAGTTTGCGATTTAGGAGGAATCGTGATGGACTACCCCGCTGTATTTGTTATCCTGATGGGTCTCGGCACGGTCTTTTTCGGGCTGGTCTGCCTGATTGTACTGACCATGTGCATGGGACGCATTCTGTCCCGCACCGCGCCGCCCGCGCCTGAACCCGCTCCGCCTGTCGTACTGCCCAAAGCGCCGATTGTGGAGCCGAATCTCCCCGAGATGGTCGCCGCGATTTCCGCCGCCATTGCCGAGGAACTTGATACCGACATCACCGGCATTCGCATTCTCTCTATGCGGAAACTCTAAGCCCCCACGGGATTTCAGAAAAAGGAGAACACTATGAAAAAGTACAGAGTGAACGTCAACGGAACCGCCTATAAAATCGAACTGGAGGAACTGACGGGCGATATGCCGTCCGCCACGTCCGCGCCCGCCGCCGCCCCCGCCGCGCCCGCCGGGTCGGACAGCGACGCCTCCAAGGGCGAACGCGTTACCGCCCCCATGCCCGGGACGATTGTCTCTATCAACGTCAACCCCGGCGACATGGCCACACGCGGACAGGTGCTCATGGTGCTGGAAGCCATGAAGATGGAAAACGAAATCCTCAGCCCGCGGGACGGTAAAATCCTCTCCGTGAATACGACGAAGGGGGCTACCGTGCAGTCCGGAACGCTGCTTTGCGTGATTGACCGGAGGTCGTAATATGGCGTTTATCAACTTTCTTCAAGACACGGGATTCTATCTCGTGACGCAGGGCGACGGCTGGAAAAATCTGGTCATGCTCATCGTCTCCTGTTTCCTGCTCTACCTCGGTATCGGCAAGAAGTTCGAGCCGCTCCTGATGGTCACTATCGCGTTCGGAATGCTCATGACAAACCTCCCCGGCGCGAATATGTACCATGAGATTTTCTTCGCGGGCGGACATATCCACTGGGATTTGTTCGGCGGCGCGCCGATTACGCGGGAGTTTCTCGCGGAAATGGAAGCGTCCGGCGTGGCGCAAGCCGTGCTTGACCGCGTCGCCGTCGGGGAAGTCATTACCCCGGGCCTGATTGACGTGCTTTATTTGGGCGTCAAGCTGGGCGTTTACCCGTGCTTAATCTTTATGGGCGTGGGCGCTATGACCGACTTCGGGCCCCTGATTGCCAACCCGAAAAGTCTGCTCCTCGGCGCGGCGGCCCAACTTGGCATTTTCATGACCTACGCTGGGTGCCGCGTGATGGGATTCACGGGCAATGAAGCCGCGTCTATCGGCATTATCGGCGGCGCGGACGGCCCCACCGCGATTTTCGTCACGGCGAAACTCGCGCCCGCCCTGCTCGGCCCGATTGCCGTCGCCGCGTATTCCTATATGGCCCTCGTGCCCGTGATTCAGCCGCCCATTATGAAGGCCCTGACCACGGAAGAGGAACGGAAAATTGTCATGAAGCCGTTGCGGGAAGTCTCCAAAGTCGAAAAGATTATCTTCCCCATTATGGTCACGATTTTTGTGGCGTTCTTGGTACCGTCCGCCGGGCCGCTGATTGCCTGCCTCATGCTCGGGAATCTGTTCCGGGAATGCGGCGTCACGGAACGCCTCAGCAAGACCGTGCAGAATGAGCTTATCAACATCGTCACGCTGTTCTTGGGCGTGTCCGTCGGCGCGACGGCTACCGGTACGACGTTCCTTTCCGGGCGTACCCTCGCTATTATGGCAATGGGCATTGTGGCGTTCGGATTCGGCACCGCCGGAGGCGTACTGCTCGCCAAGTTCATGAACCTGTTCCTGAAAGAGAAAATCAATCCGCTTATCGGCTCCGCGGGCGTATCCGCCGTGCCGATGGCCGCCCGCGTGTCGCAACAGGTCGGTCAAAAGTACAACCCCGCCAACTTCCTGCTCATGCACGCCATGGGGCCGAATGTCGCGGGCGTCATTGGCTCCGCGATTGCCGCCGGCGTGCTTATTTCCCTGTTCGGTTAATTCGGGAGGCGTCTTATGGAAACAATGGAATTTTTAAACAAGGCCCCCCTGCGCATTACGGACACTATTTTACGCGACGCGCACCAGTCACAGGCCGCGACGCGTATGCGCATTGAGGATATGCTCCCCGCCTGCGAAATCCTTGACAGTATCGGTTACTGGTCGCTGGAATGCTGGGGCGGCGCGACGTTTGACGCCTGCATGCGCTTTCTCAATGAGGACCCGTGGGAACGTCTGCGCAAACTCCGCGCCGCGCTCCCGCATACCAAACTGCAAATGCTCTTCCGCGGTCAGAACATCCTCGGCTACAAGCATTACGCCGACGACGTGGTTGACCAGTTCTGCCGCAAGTCCATTGAGAACGGCATTGACATCATCCGCATTTTCGACGCCCTCAACGACGTGCGCAATCTCGAACAGGCGATTAAGTCCACGAAAAAATACGGCGGCACGGTCGAAGGCACATTAAGCTATACCATTTCCCCCATTCACAACGAGGAATACTTTGTGAAACTCGCAAAGGAACTCGAGCAGATGGGCGCGGACATTATCTGCATTAAGGATATGGCGAATCTGCTGTTGCCTACCCACGCCTATTCCCTCGTAAAGCGCCTGAAAGAGACCGTTTCCATTCCGATTCACCTCCACACGCACAACACCGCCGGAACGGGCGACATGGTCAACTTAATGGCGGCTTACGCGGGCGTGGACATCGTGGACACGGCGCTTTCGGCTATGGCGGGCGGCACGTCCCAGCCCGCGACGGAATCCCTTGTCGCCACGCTCAAAGGCACGGTACGCGATACGGGCCTTGACCTCAACAAGATGAGCAAAGCGGCGGCGCATTTTCGTACCGTTGCGGCGCGTCTGAAAGAGGAAGGCTATCTTGACCCGAAAGTCCTCAGCGTGGACACGAACACGTTGCTGTATCAGGTACCCGGCGGTATGCTCTCCAACCTGATTTCGCAGTTGAAGCAGACGGGCCGCGAGGATAAGTATTACGAGGTGTTACAGGAAGTGCCCCGCGTCCGGAAAGAGTGCGGTTATCCGCCGCTCGTGACGCCGACCAGTCAGATTGTCGGCACGCAGGCCGTCATGAACGTGATTCTTGGCGAACGTTACAAGGCGTTCACGAAGGAAACCAAGGCCATGTTGCGCGGCGAGTATGGCAAACTCCCCGGCCCCGTGGACGAATTCGTGCTCAACAAGGCCGAAATTACCCCCGACCAGATGATTGACTGCCGTCCGGCGGACTTGCTCACGCCCGAGCTTGACAAGTACCGCAACGAATACAAGGACATCGCCAAGAGCGACGAGGACGTATTGTCGCTGGCGCTGTTCCCGCAGGTGGCGCCGAAGTTCTTGCAGTGGCGCGACGCTCCGCCGCCCGTCGAGAAGAAAAAGAAACCCCGCGACCCCAACGAAGTCCGGGAACTCTATGTCGAGATGAAATTCTGATAAGCGGCGCGGAATCCGGCGCGGAGATGATGCTTTCGTCTCCGCGCCGATGTTCCGTTCAAGGCGCAAAGAAACGCTTTTAGGCGCGCTTTGCGCCCGTTTCCTGTGAAACCGTCCTTGACATCCCCGGAAAAGTGGGGTATGATAAACAACGACATTGCCTATCTTTCGGGCCTTCTCCGCGGCCCGTTCCTCCGCGTTCGTCCGATTCCCGTTTTGCGCGGGTTGGGCGCCCTGCTATCACGCGAGAAAGAAGGAAGGGAGCGCTTTCATGTTGGATTTTAACACCAGTTTCTATCAAAAACTGTTCGACTCTCTGGAAAATAACGCGGTGATTATGAGAGTGGATGACAATGGACAGTATCGCCCTATCTGGCGTTCGCGTGAGTTCATAGAGATGATGGAGGGCACGGAGGAAGAGCTGATTAGCATGGAAGGCGAGGGGAGCATAAAGACGATTCACCCCGACGACCGCGCCGAAATTGAGTATCTGTTCCGCAATCACGTCGCCCGGGACGGCTCTAATCATGTCACCGTCCGGAAATACACGGTCAAGGGCAATCTGCTCTGGGTCTATATACACTACGCATTCATGCAAGAGAACGGCGTACAATACGCCTATTGCACCTATTTTAACGTCACGGACTTGAAGGAAAGCCAGCGTCAGACGCAAGTCATGTACGAGGGCCTGAACCGGGAGCTGAACACGCTGGCGGGCGAAAGCCTCGCCGTACTGCGCCTGAACCTGACGGAAGGCGTCGTGAAGGAATTGCGCGGCAAGGACTTATACGAAACCGACCGCGTCGGAATGTCCGTGCGTGAAATGTTACAGGTCCGCCTTGACCATATGCCGCTGGAATCCGACCGGGAAACGTGCCGGAAAACGTTCACCATGGCGAATCTGATGGAGCATTATTATCAGGGCGACGGCCCCATTTCGGTGGTTGTGTTCTCGAACCGCCAATCAGGGCGGCAATGCTTTGTAAGGTGCGCTATTTCCATGCGCAAAGACCTTGTGACAAGCGACTGGGTAGCGATAGGCGTTGAGACCGAATACAACTCCGAAAAAGTCACGGAAGTTCTCAACGGAAAAATTCTCGCTCAACAGTACGACATGGTTTGCTATCTGGCGGGCGGGAGTTACGGCGTGGCGATTGGCGACGCCGCCAACATCGGCAAAGGAAGTATCTTTCCCAAACAGCGCAACGGAAATTATATGCGCTATCTGCGGGAACAGGTTCTCCCGGCGGCGTCGGAGGCCGTGCACGACCGCGACGAACTCCTAGAGTCGTTACTGCCGGAAACTATCGGGCGGAAACTCGCGGAGCATGAGCCGTATACGGTGGACGTGACTTGCGACATTGACGATGAAATTTTCAACAAGCGGTTCATGTTCTACCTCGTCGACCCCAAAACGGAATTTTACATTCTGCTTAAGTCCGACATCACGGAACTGTTGCGCGAACAGCGGGAGCAAAACAATCTTATGGCGCAGGCATTGGAGGAGGCGCGTCAGGCCAACGTCGCAAAGACCGCGTTTCTGTCCAGCATGAGCCACGAAATCCGTACGCCCATGAACGCTATCATAGGCTTGGACAGTATCGCGCTCAAAGAGCCGGGACTTTCCCCGCGCACAAGGGAACAACTCGAAAAAATCGGCGGGAGCGCCCGTCACCTCTTGGGCCTTATCAACGACGTGCTCGATATGAGCCGCATTGAGTCGGGCCGCATGACGCTGAAAAATGAGGAGTTTTCCTTAGCGTCCATGATTGAGCAAATCAACGCCATGATTCACAGTCAGTGTAACGACCGCGGCTTGGAGTACGAGTGCGAAATACACGGTTCCGTGGATGAATACTATATCGGCGACGATATGAAGCTCAAACAGGTGCTGATTAACATTCTCGGCAACGCGGTCAAGTTCACGCCCGCGCCGGGGAAAGTCTCGTTCAGCGTGGAGCGCACGGCGCGATTTGAGGACCATTCCACGTTGCGCTTTATTATCGCCGATACCGGAATCGGCATGGACGCCGCTTTTTTGCCGCGAATCTTTGAGGCGTTCAGTCAGGAGGACGGGACGCGCACGAACAAGTACGGCAGTACCGGACTGGGCATGGCTATCACGAAAAATATCGTGGAGATGATGAACGGCAATATTTCCGTGCGTTCCCAAAAGGGCGTCGGCTCGGAATTTACCGTCAACGTCACGCTGAAGAACAGCGACAGAACCGGCGCCGAATCGGAGGACTTCCGCCCGCAAGATATGCGCGTTCTTATCATCGACGACGACCCGATTGCATGCGAACACGCGCAACTGGTGCTGGAGGAAGTCGGCGTCGCGTCCGACACCTGTCAGGACGGCGCGGAGGCCCTGAAAATGATTGAAGTCCGCCATGCGCGGCGCGAGCCTTACAACCTGATTCTCGTAGATATGAAAATGCCCAAAGAGGACGGCGTCGAGGTCTCCCGCAAAATCCGCGAACTCTACAACAACGAATCCGCCATCATCATTCTGACCGCGTACAACTGGGACGACATCATGGCCGACGCCGTGGAGGCGGGAGTTGACAGCTTTCTGTCAAAGCCGCTCTTCGTGTCGGGCATTCTCCCGGAACTGCGTCAGGCCGCAAGCCGTCATAAAGAGAACGCCCCGCCCGAGGAAGTCCGCCGCGCCGATTTGAACGGACGCCGGATTCTGCTTGCCGAGGATATGCCCATCAACGCCGAAATCATGCTGGAATTGCTCGACATGCGCGGCATGACCGCCGAACACGCCGAAAACGGTCAGCTCGCCGTGCAATTCTTCGCCGAACATCCCGCCGGATACTATGACGCCGTGCTCATGGACGTGCGTATGCCCGTCATGGACGGACTGGACGCCGCCGCCGCCATCCGCGCCCTTGACCGTCCCGACGCGAAAACCATTCCCATTATCGCCATGACCGCCAACGCCTTTGACGAGGACGTGCAGCGCTCCTTACAGGCCGGAATGAACGCGCATTTGAGCAAGCCTGTCGACCCCGACCGCCTTTTCGACGCGCTCGAAACGTTGATTCATGACGATTGACCGCCACGCGGATTCCGAACCGGCATTTTCCGCGCCGGATTATGACTAATAGGGGGAATTGACAATGGGAGAGCCTGCGAGCAACCATGACCCGTTTTTAGTGGACATCGACCCCGCGCTGTTGGAGGGAATGAATCAGTTTGCCGAACAAATGCCGGGCGGATTCTTTATCTATCAGGCCGACGGGGAAAAAACCGTGCTGTACGCCAATGACATCCTGCTCCGCATTTACGGCTGTCAAACTTTCGAGGAGTTCCGGGACTTGACGGGCGGAACGTTCGACGGCATGGTTCATCCGGAGGACTTGGAGGCCATGCAAAAGAGCATTCAGGAACAGGTTCAGACGAATCAAGACCAAGTGGACTATCTGGAATACCGCATTATCCGCAAAGACGGGGCCATCCGCTGGGTGGACGATTACGGACGCCTGATTCATAGGGAACCCTACGGAAGCGTGTACTATGTGATTGTGCACGACATCACCGATTTACGCGCTTCCCGCGAGGAGAATATACGGAAAACGGAAGTCATCAAAGGCCTGAGCGTGGATTTCTCCGTTATCCTGCTGTTGAATCTGGATACGGGCACTATGCGCGTCTACCGGGACGCCGAAAAACGTCTGCAAACGCTTTTGTCGTCCCTGTCGGAACAGGAAAGGCAGTCCCCCGACTGGCGAAAAGTTCTTCCCCTTTACGCGCAACGCTATGTTTTACCGGAAGACCGCGAGCGGTATTTGAATGAAGTCTCGGAAACGCGTATCCGGGAGCGGATGTTGTCGGAGCCGTCCTACACCGTGGACTACCGTTGCCCCGGCAAGGACGGCGCGCTTGTCTATATGCAAATGTCGGCTGTGCGTATCACCAGCGAGACCCATCACCCGCGTGTCGTCATGGGCTACCGGGACATCACGGAACAGATTTTACGCCTGCAATCCGAAATGACCGAAAAGCTCAATATGGAAATGGAGCTGGAACAGGAAAAACGCGCCAATGAAATTAAATCCTCTTTCCTGTTCAACATCTCCCACGACATCCGCACGCCCATGAACGCCATTATGGGCTTTACGGAACTGGTCAAGCGTCACCTGCGCGAGCCGGAACGTCTGGAAGGCTACCTGCAAAAAGTGGACGAGTCCAACCGTCATATGCTGGCCCTCATTGACGACCTCCTCGAAATGAGCCAAATCGGGTACGGGCGCGTGGAGCTGAAATCGGAACGCTGTAACCTGCGCGAACAACTGCACGTGGTTCTGGACATGTTCCGGGGCGAAATGGAAGAGAAACATATCGCGCTGAAAAAGGAAATTGACCTGCCGGATGAGGAAGTGTTCGTGGACGCCCTGCGATTCCGCCGCGTGATGAGCAATCTGTTGAGCAACGCCGTGAAGTTTACGCCCGATTACGGTATCGTCACGCTTGCGGCGCGGCGCAAACAGGTTTCGGAATCCGGCTACGCCCGTTACGAGTTCCGCGTCTCCGATAACGGCCCGGGTATCTCCAAGGAGTTCATGCGCAAGATATTCGACGCCTTTGAACGTGAGGACAGTTCCACGAAAACCGGGAAAATCGGCGCCGGACTGGGCCTGACTATCACGAAAACCTTGCTTGACATTATGGGCGGGTCTATCCGCGTGGACAGTCAGAAGGGACACGGCGCCGCCTTTACCGTTGACCTTCCCATGAAAAAGGCCGACGCCGGAGAAAACAACGTTCCCGTCGCGCCGCCGTCGGAGGAGGACGCGCTTTATAAGGCCGACGGCGAAAAGCGTATCTTGCTCGTGGAGGACATCGAAATTAACCGTATGCTCGCCGAGACGATTCTGGAGGACGCCGGATTTTTAGTCGAATCCGTGCCCGACGGCTGCGACGCCGTGGAAGCGTTTTTGAATCATCCGCCGCGCTACTTTGACCTTGTACTCATGGATATTCAAATGCCCGTCATGAACGGCTATGAGGCTACCCGCGCCATCCGCGCCCTAGGCCGTCCCGATACCGCCGACATCCCCATTATCGCGTTGAGCGCCAACGCCCGCGACGAAGACCGCCGTATGTCCATGGACAGCGGCATGAACCATCATATCGCAAAGCCGTTCGACGTGGCGCAACTCATCACCACTATCAACGACCATCTCGCACGGCGTAAAAAATAACCTGCCTGAACGGTTGCGCCTCCTAAAGCCCTCCCCCAAAGGGGAAGGGTGACGCGTAGCGCCGGGTGGGGGCTGTTTTCCCCCCTCTGTCGCCTTGCGGCGACATCTTCCCCCGTTCCGGGGGGCGACAAAGACCCCTCAACCGCTCAAGTAAAAAATAACCGTCCCGCGACGCTCTCTCCGAATCCCGGAGAGGGCGTTTTTTGATTTACGGCGTTGAAGTGATATTTGTCATATTGTACAATTTCACGTTCAAATTTTGGATTGCCCATCATCAAAACATATGCTATAATTCACAATACGGCGGTTTGCGCCGAATTGACAAGGGAGGGAATCCGTATGGCGCTAGATTATGTGTCCACGTCCAAGAAGATTCTGGACGCGGTCGGCGGCGCGGGAAACGTCGCCAGCGCTACCAACTGCATGACCCGTATGCGTCTTGTCCTCAACGATGAGAGCAAGGCCAATGACGACGCCGTGAAGGCTATCAAGGGCGTCAAGAGCGTCATTAAGCAGGGCGGTCAGTATCAGGTCGTCATCGGCAACGAGGTCTCGAACCTCATGAAGGAGTTCAACAAGCTGGGCAACTTCTCCGAGGACGGCGGCGCGAAACCCGCTAAGGCGGAAGGCAATCCCGTACAACGTCTTTTCGGCTTTGTCGCGGGCTGTCTGACGCCGTTACTGCCGGCCATGCTTGGCACCGGTATGGCGAAGGTCGTGCTGACACTACTCACGACGCTGAACGTCATGAGCAGTACGGGGCCGACTTACATCATCCTCTATTCCATGGCCGACAGCTTTTTCTATTTCCTGCCCGTTATGCTCGGCTGGAGTATCGCAAAAAAGACCGGGCACAGCGTCCCGTTGTATATGGTTATCGGCGCGGCCCTTGTCTACCCGGATTTCATTTCCCTGCTGGGCGGCGGCGTCGAAACCGCTGCCTATGGAACGTTCCTCGGGCAAAACTGCACGTATCTGTTCGGCTTCCTGCCCGTGATTGGCGCGTCCTATACATCCTCGGTACTGCCTATGCTGTTAATGGCTCCGGTCATGGGCGTTGTGGAAGACTGGGCCGACCGCGTGTCGCCGAACGTGCTGAAAGCGTTCTTGAAACCGTTGCTGTTCCTGCTGGTTTGTACGCCCATCGTGGTTGTCGTGCTCGGCCCGCTCGGTAGCGTTCTCGGACAGGTTCTGTCCATGATTACCACCGTTATGTACGGCACGGTGCCTTGGCTGACCGTCGGCGTACTCTCCGCGCTTATGCCGTTCATCGTCATGACCGGTATGCACTACGCCCTGATTCCGCTTTTCACGAACAATATCGCCACGCTGGGCTATGACGTGGTGGTACTTGTGACAATGTTCTGCTCGAACCTCTGTCAGGGCGGCGCGTCTCTGGGCGTGGCGGTCAAGACAAAGGACATGGAGACAAAATCGGAAGGCATCGCCTGCGGTATCTCCGCTATCGTCGCGGGCGTCACGGAACCCGCTATGTACGGTATCAATATGCGTTTCATGAAGCCCATGATTGGCGCGATAGCGGGCGCGGGCGTCTCCGGACTGCTCGCGGGCATTACAGGCGTCAAGGGCTACACGATGGGCGGCTCTCCTTCCATTATGTCCCTGATTACCTTTATCGGCGGCAACGACGCCCTCGGCCCGTTCCACAGCGTGATTTGGGGCGCGGTGTGCGCCGTCGTGGGCCTCGCTATCTCCTTTGGCGTGACGCTGATTCTGTTCAAGGACGAGGCCCCCGCCGCCGAAGTCAATACCGACGCTATCGCCGCCGGACACGCGGCTATGGCCGGGGAAGAGCATGTGAAGCAAGTCAGCGCGGCCCCGCTGGACATCGCCTCTCCCATGACCGGAAAACTCGTGCCCATGAAGGACGTGCCCGACGAAGTTTTCGCGTCCGGCGCATTGGGTGAAGGTATCGCAATCCTGCCCACCGACGGCAAAGTTATCGCGCCGTGCGACGGCGTCGTAGCGCAGACCATGGATACGCGTCACGCAATCGGCATTGTCGCCGACAACGGCGTTGAAATTCTGATTCACGTCGGCCTTGACACCGTACAGCTTCACGGCACGCCGTTCAAGTACCACGTGAAAGCCGACCAAGAGGTCAAGAAGGGCGATTTGCTCCTCACGGCTGACCTTGACGCCGTGACGAAAGCCGGGAAAGAGCTTTACACGCCCGTCATTATCACGAACTCCGACGACTATACGGAAATTACGCCCGTAGACGGCGCGGAAATTACGGCGGGTCAGAAGCTCATGACCGTGAAGTAAATTCCGCGCAAATCCGTAAACGCGAAGCAATCCCGTGCGCGTTACGACCGTAAACAACCCCCGTCGCGTAAAAAACGGCGGGGGAATCTGGGAAGGAGAAAACAAGTATGTCCGTATTGCGCAAAGACTTTCTATGGGGCGGCGCGGTAGCCGCGAATCAGTTCGAGGGCGCGTGGAATGTCGACGGCAAAGGCGATTCCGTCTCCGACCATTGCACCACCGGAAGCGCCAAAAAGCCGAAACGCGTCACGATTAACATCGACCCCGGCACGCTGTACCCGTCCCACGAGGCGATTGACTTCTACCACCACTATGAGGAGGACATCGCGCTGTTCGCGGAAATGGGCTTCAAGGTGTTCCGGACTTCCATCAACTGGACGCGCATTTTCCCCACGGGCATGGAAGAGGAACCCAACGAAAAGGGACTGGAATTTTACGACAAGGTTTTCGACTGCTGTAAAAAGCACGGCATTGAGCCGCTTGTCACGATTTCCCACTATGAACTGCCCTATGCGCTCGTGGCGAAGTACAACGGCTGGGAAGGCCGCGAGTTAATCGACTATTTCATGAACTACTGCAAGGCCATTTTCGAGCGCTACAAGGACAAAGTAAAGTACTGGCTGACGTTCAACGAAATCAACTCCGGCACCATGCCGTTCGGCGCGGTTTTGTCCACGGGCACCGTCAAGGGCTTTGAGGGCTACACCAACGAAGTCCCCGACAAGCCCGGCGAACGTTTTCAGGCCTTACACCACCAGTTTGTAGCGAGTGCGCTGGCGGTCAAGTACGCCCATGACAACTATCCGCAGTTCAAGATGGGCAACATGATTTGCTTTGTCACGTCCTATCCGCTGACCTGCAACCCGGACGACATTCTCGAAAATCAGGCCCACATGCGCGAAATGAACTGGTACTGCTCCGATGTGCAAGTCCGGGGCGAGTATCCCGCCTACGCCCAAAGCATTTGGGATAAGTACGGAATCACGGTCAAGATGGAACCCGGCGACGCCGAAATTCTCAAACAGGGCGCGGTTGACTTCTATACGTTCAGTTACTATATGTCGAACTGCGCGAGCGCCGACAAAAACGCGGCGGCGTCGGACGGCAACCTCATTGCGGGCGCCAAGAATCCGTATCTTCCGGCGTCCGACTGGGGCTGGCAGATTGACCCCAAGGGGCTCCGCTACTCCCTCAACGAAATCTATGACCGCTACCGCATTCCGCTGATGGTCGTCGAAAACGGTCTGGGCGCCTACGACAAGAAAGAGGCCGACGGCTCCATCAATGACGATTACCGGATTGACTACCTCCGTCAGCATATTGAGCAGATGATTGGCGCGGTCAAGGACGGCGTCGACCTCATGGGCTACACGCCTTGGGGCTGTATCGACTTGGTATCGGCGTCTACGGGCGAAATGGCGAAACGCTACGGCTTCATTTACGTGGAGAAGTACGACGACGGCACGGGCGATTTGTCGCGTAAGCGCAAGAAGTCCTTCGACTGGTACAAGAAGGTTATCGCCACCAACGGCGACGATTTGACCTGAACGCCGTTCGCCTGACGGCAACCGCATAACCGTTACGGGCTACGCACTCGTTGCGCGGCCCGTTTTTATGCGCGCTTTTGTCCGCGTTGCGGTATAAAACCCGTGCAGACTGGGAAAACTTTCCCTATCACATCCCACGACAAGGAGGTTTTCCTATGGATACCACATTTCCCGAAAGCGCAACCTTGAAAAATCTCATGCTGGCTTTCGCCGGGGAAAGTCAAGCGCGCAACCGTTACACGTTCGCCGCCGCGCTGTGCCGCAAGCAGAATTTCCACGTACTCGACGCCGTTTTTACGTTCACCGCCAATCAGGAGAAGGAACACGCGCAAGTGTTTTGCAATCACATGAAAGCCGTCGCCGGGAAACAGGTCCATATTGACGGCGATTTCCCCGTATGCCTCAGCAACGACGCGCTTGACCTCCTGCGTATGGCCCGCGATAACGAGTTTCAGGAGGCCGGGACGATTTATCCGGCGTTCGGGGCGCGGGCGCGGGAGGAAGGCTATCCCGAAATCGCCGATTCCTTTGAGCGTATCGCCGCGATTGAACAATCGCACGGCAACCGCTTCGCAAAGTACGCCGAACTGCTCGAACGCGGTCAACTGTACGTCTCCGAGGCCGAATGCGGCTGGGTATGCCTGAACTGCGGACACATCCTTCACGCGACGGAGGCGCCGAAAGTCTGTCCTGTGTGCAATCATCCGCAAGGATTCTTTATCCGTCTGGAAATGGCCCCCTACGGCGGCGCGATTCCGCAAAACGCGCCGTAAGTCCGAAACAGCGCGTTCCGCGTTTCCCGCACGGCGTCGGGGCGCGGAGCGCGCTTCTCTTATCGCAACGCCAAACGCGGCGCGCGCTTCTCTTATCGCAACGCCAAACGCGGCGCGCTTTCTTTTGACGCGTGGCGCCGTCGCTCATACGCGCATAGAATGGGGAAGCGAAGGGAGGGAGAATCCGTCATGAGTTATTCCGACCGTGAACTATTGGCGCGTCTGATACAGTGCGAGGCGGGCGGAGAGGGCGAAAACGGCATGAAAGCGGTGGCGGGCGTCGTGATGAACCGCGTGCACGCCCGGGGCGGCGAGTACGCCCGTACAGGCCGGGGCAGTATCCGCAACATCATTTTCCAGCCGTATCAATTCGTTTGCGCGAGCGAAATGGAAGGCGGCGTGTACAACCCGCAGAACATCTACAACATGAGGCCCGAACAGATACACTATGACATTGCCGACTGGGCTATTGCGGGAAACCGTCTGGCCGATGTCGCCGAGTCCATGTGGTTTTATAATCCCTACGGCCCGACTTGCCGCTCGTTTTTCCCGTCGGATGTGGGCTACTGGCAGACGCGTATTGGCGACCACTGCTTTTATAATCCTACAAACGCGTATTATCAAACCTGAATTTTTATGTATGAAAGAGGCGTTACTATGAAAAATCAATCCGCTACTTATCCGCAGACGCGGACGCGCACAGACTGGGGTTCGGAAGTCAAAGCGCCGTCCGGGGACGCTCACGCGCCGTCTGGCACGGGACTGGGCGGCATGGAACGCGAGGCGCAAGCGTCCCGCACGAACATGGACGGTATGCAGACCTCCCGCGCAGGTATGAACGGTATGCAGACTTCCCGCACGGATACGGACTGGACGCAACCATCCCGCGCAGGTATGAACGGTATGCAAACCTCCCGCACGGATATGAACGGTATGCAAACCTCCCGCACGGATACGGACTGGACGCAACCATCCGGCGATGATTGGCCCGAGGCGAACGACGCGCTTTCCGTCGCCGACCAGAACGCCGCCGATAGCATTGACGCGCCAATACCTATGGGGCCGCAGGTTATGAACGGTCAGGAAATGAGCGAGATTTGGCCTAATATCGAGAACAATCTGCCGAATGACGTGATTGAAGCCCCCACGACCATGGAGGAAGTTTACCGCGGCTCTATGAAGGCGTTGCTCCTGCGCAACGTGGGCAACTACGTCGTCGCCACGTTTCTGATAGGCACGCAGACAACCGTGTCATGGGAAGGGATTCTTTATGATGTCGGAAACGATTATATCGCTATCTATCAGTCCGGGCGCGACCAGTATATTGTGAGCGACCTGTATTCGCTCAAATACGTGGAGTTCTACGACACGCGCCGCCGGGAACTGTGCGATTCTCTTTTGACCGCGCAGGGGCCGACGGGTAATTCTCAAAGGCCGTAAGCGCGAAAAGCCTTTGTCGTTATGAGTATAAGCGTTAAGCTGAATGAAACTTGCCCTCATCCGGCGCTGCGCGCCACCTTCCCCCGTTACCGGGGGAAGGCCAAACTTGATACCGTAATTTTTGAAAATGCGGCGATTTTTCGCAAAACCTTGCAGGGTTGCGTCAAAAAGCCTTCCCCCCCTCCGGGGGGAAGGTGTCACGGCGTAAGCCGTGACGGATGAGGGGAGAGATAATGAAACTGTTAGGGCGCGTCCAGCGCGGTCACGTAACCGTCGCGGTCAATCGTGACTTGGAACGCCGTCATAGGATATTCGGGGTCACGGCAAGCCGCAAAGACGCGCAACAGTTCCGGCGTCGACAGCGGACAGCGTACGCAGGGCGCGTAAGGCGCGGCGCGGTAGACCGGCGTCATGTCGTCCCACTCGTACCGCGCTTCGGCGGCCTGTAACCATATCGCGCTTTGCGCCGCGTCCGCCTTGACGACTTCCGCCGTCAGGACGATGTTCCGCAACGGCGCGACAGGCTCCGCCACGCCTTCGTAACGGTGCAAAATAATTTCCGTTAGTAACTGCTCCTGATTGGGAATCAGCGTATCCAGCGCGGCGTCGCCATTGTTCACCTGACTGAGATGTAGAATCGTCTCGCCGTCCGTGCGGAAACGTTCCAAGTAATAATCGCCGACGCTCCCTTGCATACCGTTCAGGGCTTCCACGGTCTCCGGCGCCTCCGCTTTCAGGCACAGTAAATCCGGCGTCTCGTATTCCTCCGCGTGCAGACGTTCCATCGTCCAGTTTAAGCGATAGGGCGTATCCTCCTGTGAGACGGTCAAAACGCCGTCCTCTTGCATATCCAACACGCCAAAACTCAACCGCGCCGTATGCGCTTTGCTGTCCGGGTCACGGTAAAGCCATTCGCCCTCGGGGCCGCTGTACTCGTCGAGCGGGTACCCCGCCAGAATCTTTTGCGCGTAACGTCCATTGACCGGCTCTTCGTGCAGATAGTTGTCCTCCCCGAATACATACGCGCCGTAAGTTCCGTTTTTCGTCACGGCGACGCGAATTTCCGGATGCCACGGCAAAGACGCGTACAGGCCGACGCTCTCCCCGGCGTTCAGGGTACGACAGAACAGCGTCGAACCGCGGACAAACATTCCCTCCTGCGCGGCGAGTTCCTCCGTTACGGTCTCCTCGTCCGGGGTACGCTCTATCAGAACCGTCACGCCGTTTTCCAGCGCGGTCAGACGAGACCAATACCATGGAGTATCCTCGTCGGACGGGCGGCGCGTCAGACTGACGTTCTCCAGCGTGTCGGACAGTTCCGCTTCCGTGACGCCGACATCAATCGTCAGGAGCGCGTCGGGGGATTTTTGCGTCAGATAGACCGCCTCCCCGTCACGGTTCAGACGCAGACAGAGGAATTGTCCGTCCGCGTCCGGCAGTTCGTAACCGTAATAGTCCGCCTCCCCGGACGCCTCCGCCCGTACCGCGTCCAAGAGAATGTCGTCGCGGTTATCCCATACGGCGTCGGGCGAAATCGGAATCAGGAACGCGGAATCCGCCTCGCTTTCCCACGCCTCCGGGTCGAAAGTGTTCTGTTGCCACAACAGCGACGCCGCGCCATCCTGAAACCATACGTTCCCCTGTAAAACGGTGTCGTACTCCACGGCGGCGAGTTCGCGTTCCGTCCCCTCCGACGCCGGAATCGTGACATAGAGCATATCCAACAGGGAATAGGCGTCGCGCCAGCCGATGTCCTCCAGCGGCGAGGCGTAAGCGGCGGCAAGCGTCACATAGGCGGCGCCGTCCACGTATTCCATTCTTTGTTCGATTTTGGCATAGCCGGAACCGTCGGCGCGGCCCGGACAGAAATTCTCTTTCAACGTGACCCACTCAAAGCCGTCGTAAAGCTGTAAATCGCCGTTTTCCTCTTCGCGCCAGCCGATTTGCAAGTCGCCAAGCAGATTCGTAACCGTCACAATTTCCCCGGTGCCGTTGACGCTCAGTTTCGGGGAAAACTCCTCTCCGTCCTCCGCTTCCGGCGCTTCGACTTCCAGCGTTTGCAGACTGTTTTCCGCGCCGGGCGTCGCCGTCAACGCCGTATAGCCATTGAGGAAATGCCCCGTTCCGGCGTAATACTCCACGACAAGCCCGATTTGATTTTCCGTAACGAGAAACTGCCCCGGCTCCGTGCTGAACATAAAATCGGCGTCCGGCAACGTCCCCAGACAGAGCAACGCTCCTTCCGTATCGGGCGCCAGTTGCCAGAGCGTGCGCGTGAGGTCGCCGCCGACATCCGGCTCCCCTTCGTACTCCATGCTGATTAAAAACAGGCCGTCGTCGGAGAGGCCCGCGTAAAGCAAGGAAGATTCGGAGATAAAGTATCCCGTCTCTTCTCCGTTACGGTACAGGAAAAAGGCGTTCTCGGCGATTTCCTGTACGGCCAGCAGTCCGCCGTCGGACACGCCCAGAAGCGTCCCTTCCCGTACGGTACGCGATTCCGCGCCGTCCGGACTGTACCAGACGACATAATCCTTTTGATTGATACGCTCTTGCAGATAAAATCCGCCGTCGGCGACGTACAGCCCGCCGTACCCGGTATCCGTGAACGCCGTTTCCGTGCGCTTGGTCGTGAGGTCGTAGGCGGCAATCTCCGACGCGCCGCCCGTCGCGTGCCAAGATTCCGTGAACTCCCCGAAAATAGCGAGCTTGTCGAGCGCGTCGGGGCCGTACTTGCGGAAATAAACCTTCCCGCCCACGCGGACATACGCGCCGCCATTGTTCTCAACGTCCGTCATATCGAACGCCGCCGCGACGCTCTCCGCCTCCTCCCGGACGGGCGTCCCGCTCTTGCTGACTGTCTCCGTCCCGCTTTTGTCGACTGTCCCCGCGTTTTCGGTTTCCGTCGGGGACGCGTTGCCGCAGGCCGTCAAGAGCAGAACCAGCAGTAACGCGCACACTGCGCGGATGTTTCTTTTCATACGCCTTCTCCTTTCCCGTATGCCGTATGTGAAAGCGCCGGAGAGGTCAGCCCTCCCCGGCGTTGGATTGTTTTCCGTCCGTTGCCCTGACTTATTCGGGCTTTGTAAGGTTTACTTCGCTTTGCGGCGTCCCGTCGTCCAGAATCGCCGTACTGTCGTTGTCCGGCTCCTCTTCGTCGGACGCTTCAATGTCGGTCGCGTCCTCGTCGGCGGATTCTTCCCCGGCGTTCTCCGCCGGACCTTCCTCCGAATCTTCGGAAACGTCAGAGGCCTCTTCCTCTTCCGGCGCGTCAGCCTCTTCTATGCGGGACTCTTCCGGCTCCTCCGCGTTTTCTTCGGATTCCGTATTCCATACGTCGCGCTCCTCCGGCGGCTCCGCGTTCCATGTCACGCGCTCTTCCGGCGGCTCGGCGTTCCACGAAACCCGCTCTTCCGACGGCTCCGCGTTCCATGAGGCCCGCTCTTCCGGCGGCTCCGGCTCGTCTATGGAATCAGGCTCCAAAGGGTAGGGATTCTCCGCCTTTTTCGCTTCCTCCTCGGCGCGTATCGCCGCCGCCCGTAACGCCTCGTTTTCCTCCCGCTTGCGCTCGGCGCGTTCGATGAAGAATACCGCGATACGGAAAATCAGCAGGACGGCCATTAACACAATCGCGCTAATGCCCCACGTCAGATACAGGTCTTGGAAGAATCCCGCGACGATATAGCCCACAAAGCTGACCGCCGCGACGGTAATCGCGTAAGGCAACTGCGTCGAAACGTGGTCAATATGTTCCACCTGCGCGCCAGCCGAGGCCATAATCGTGGTATCGGAAATCGGGGAGCAGTGGTCGCCGCACACGGCGCCCGCCAGACAAGCCGAAATGCCGATAATCATCAGGGGACTGCTTGACGGGAAAATCGCAATGACGATAGGAATCAGAATGCCGAACGTGCCCCAAGAAGTGCCCGACGCGAACGCCAGCACGCAAGCCACAAGGAAGATAACCGCCGGGAGCATACTATAGAGGTGTTCCGCCGCGCCCGTCATGGCGTCATGCACGAACTCCGCCGCGCCGAGCTTGTCATTGGTCATGGTTTTCAGGCTGACGGCGAGCGTCAGGATGATAATGGGCGAACCCATGGCGTTAAAGCCCTTCGGCACGCAGGCCATCGCTTCCTGAAACGTCAGGCACCCGCGGAAGAGAATGTAGGCGACAATCACAATCAAGGCAATGATACTGCCCCACGGAAGGCCTACAAACGCGTCAGTGTTGCCGAACGCGCCGATGAAGTCCCATTTGTAGTCCGTACCGCCCCACCAGTCGGTTCCGAAAAAGCCGCCTACGTACAGCATACCGAGCGTACAGGTGATAATCAGGAGCACGACCGGAAAGAGCAGGTCAATGACGCGTCCGCGGGGATTCTCTTCCGTTTCCAGCGAATCCGGTAAGGCGCTCAATTCGCCCTTACGAACGGCGAGTTTCTCAAAGCGGCGCATGGGGCCATAGTCGAACCCCAGCAGAACTAGCAGAATGATAAACAGGAACGTCAGCAGGGAATAGAGGTTGTAGGGAATGGCGCGTATAAAGAGTTCCAGTCCGCTGACGCCGGTATCGAGCGTTTCGGCGGTGCCGGATACCGCCGCCGCCCATGAGGACACCGGCGCAATCATACACACCGGCGCGGCGGTGGCGTCAATCAGGTACGCCAGTTTCGGGCGGCTGATACGTTGCCGGTCCGTAACCGGACGCATGACGGAGCCGACCGTCAGGCAGTTGAAATAGTCGTCGATGAAAATCAGAATGCCCAGCAGGAACGTAGCGAGCTGTACGCCCACGCGGGAATGAATATTCTTTTGCGCCCAGCGTCCGAACGCGGCGGAACCTCCGGCGGCGTTCATCAGCGCCACGACGATTCCCAAGAGCACGAGGAAAATAAAGATTCCGGCGTTGGTCTTTACGGATTCCATCAGTCCGTCCTCAATAATCGTATTGAGCGTTCTGAGGGGATGGAAGTCACAGGCGAGGAAGGCCCCCGCCACGACGCCGATAAACAGCGAGCCGTAAGCCTCCTTCGTAATCAGGGCCAGAAAAATAGCGATGAACGGCGGAACCAGCGCCCACCATGTGCCGTACAGGGCGGCGTTGGCGACCTCTTCTTCCCCTTCGGCGAAAGCGGGAACCGTCAGCAGGCCGCAGAGCAGGGCCGTCATAGGCAGGAACGCCATAAGCCGCCGCGACACTTGTTTCATGCGTCTCACTCCTTAAACAAAAGATGAAGTCATGACAGAGCCATGACTTCATAATCCGACGCGCTTTACTCCCAAGGAAGCGCCCTTTATGAACCCATGACAGCGCTCCGCCATCTGTCCGCGCTTCAGGAATCGGGATTCGGCGCGGGCGTACAGGCCCGGACGCGAACCGCGTATCAACGGGGCGTTTCCCTGTCGATACGGGACGCCGAAACCTCCGCGCTTTATCGCGCTCTGTACATTATACTCCGATTGGATGAAATGTCAACAGATTTTGACAACTTTGCCCGAAACATCCGGCATTTTCCGGAAAATGCCTACTTTTTCCAGTTTTTCGCCTTTATCGCGCCCGGATGTTTTCGCATTCGCCAAAACCGGAATCAGTAGGCCACGCCCCAGCAAATCAGTACGCGACGCCCCAGTAAATATCGGTTTCGCACTGTTTGCCGCATACCGGGCAGACGCCCTCCCCGCCCCTCTGCTTGAACGGGATACAGCGCGACGATACCCCGGCGCGTTCCTTCATGGCCTCTTCGCACTCGCGGGAGCCGCACCATTTGGAACGCAGGAAGCCGCCTTCGCCCTCAATAATGGCTTTGGCCTCTTCCGGCGTCGAGATGTCGAATGTGTGTTCGTCCAGATTCTTTTTCGCCTTGGCGAACAAATTCGACTGGATGTCGTCCAGCAGACTCTTGACGGTTTCCTCGATTCCGTCCAGCGGCGCGAACGTCTTATCGCCCGTATCGCGGCGGACTAAGACGCATTGCGCTTTGTCAATGTCTTTCGGGCCGAGTTCCACGCGGAGCGGGAAGCCTTTCATCTCGTATTCGGCGAACTTCCAGCCGGGGGAGTTGTCGGAATCGTCCATCTTGACGCGGAATCCGGCGTTCTTGAGACGTTCCCGCAAGGCGTCGGCGGCGTCGAGAACGCCGGGCTTGTGTTGCGCGACGGGTATCACGACGATTTGCGTAGGCGCCACACGCGGCGGAAGTACGAGACCGCGGTTGTCGCCGTGGGTCATAATCAAGCCGCCGATGGTACGCGTGGTAATGCCCCATGAGGTTTCAAAGGGCGTCCGGCGCTGATTGTCCTTGTCCGAAAAGCTGATGTCGAACGCCTTTGCGAAGCCGTCGCCGAAGTAATGGCTTGTGCCGTTCTGCAACGCCTTGCGGTCGTGCATCATACATTCCAGCGTATAGGTACGCTCCGCGCCCGCGAACTTCTCCTTGTCCGTCTTGACGCCCTTCACAACCGGCATGGCCAGCAGATTTTCGCATACGTCCGCGTAGACTTCCAGCATACGTTCCGTTTCCGCGATAGCTTCCTCGGCGGTGGCGTGCAACGTGTGCCCCTCCTGCCAGAGAAATTCCCGGTGACGCAAAAACGGGCGCGTGGTCTTTTCCCAGCGCATGACGCTGCACCATTGATTATAGAGCATGGGCAAATCCCGCCACGAATGCACAATCTTGCTCCAATGCTCGCAGAAGAGCGTTTCCGACGTGGGACGGATACAAAGCCGCTCCTCCAGTTTCTCACTGCCGCCAATCGTGACCCACGCGCATTCCGGCGCGAATCCCTCGATATGGTCTTTCTCCCTCTGCAACAGGGATTCCGGTATCAGCATGGGCATAGAGACGTTACAGTGTCCGGTTTCCTTGAATTTGCGGTCAAGCTCCTGTTGGATATTCTCCCAAATCGCGTAGCCGTAAGGCCGGAGAATAAAGATTCCCTTGACGCTCGTGTAACCGATTAGCTCCGCCTTCATGCACACGTCGGTGTACCATTGGGCGAAGTCCTGTTCCATATCGGTAATTGCGTCCACCTGTTTCTGCGCTTTTGCCATAAGTTCAGCCCTCCATAGAAAAACAATGCCTCTATTTTAGCTATTGCCCCGGGAAAAGTCAACCCTGTATCGGCTATTCCGGCTAACTCGCGCCGCCTTTCGTCTTATCCGGCGAACCCGCGCCGCCTTTCATTTTATCCGGCGAACTCGCGCCGGACTTCCGTCACCTGCCGGATATGGGAATCCACCGTCGTACAACATCCGCCGACCGCCGACGCCCCCGCCGCGTAGTAACGCCGCGCCCAGTCGCCGAAGGAAACCTTTTCCGCGCCGCCGTACCAGATTTTTTTGACGGGTTCCCACGTCTCGCCGCTGTTGGGGTAGACGACTATCGGCAAATCGCAACCCGCTTTCAACTCGCAAATCAGACTTTCCACGAATTGCGGCTTGACGCAGTTGACGCCAATCGCTTTCAGGCGCGGACGCTCTTTCGACAGCGTTTCCGCGCACTGACGGATTGCGTCGCCCTCACAGATATGCTTTCCGTCCAGACACGAAAAGCTGACCCAGTAATCCGCGCCGGCGTCCTCCGCCAGTTCCGTCGCAATCAGGACTTCCCGGAAACTCGGCATAGTCTCGAACAAGAGATAATCGGGCTTTTCCTCCAAGAGTAACCGCACGCGGCTTTCGTGGAAATCGCGTAGCGTCTTATCGTCCGCGCCGTAACGCCCGACATACTCCGAGCCGTCCGACAGGTACGCGCCGTATGGCCCGATACCCGCAAGGCCGATAGGGTACACGCGCCCGGATTCCTGACCGCCTTCCCGCGTCCACCACTCGTCCCGCGCCTCATGGAATACGCGCACCGAACGCCGGATAATCTCTTCCGCCTCCGCTTGCGAAAAGCCGTTTTCGAGCAGTCCGGGGAGCGTCGCCTGATAACTGCAAGTAATATGGCAGTCCGCGCCCGCCCGCAGATACTGCAAGTGCACTTCCTTGACAGCTTCCGGACGTTCCGCCAATGCGCGGGCCGTCCAGAGCTTATCCTGAAAGCGACATCCCAGATGTTCCAGCGCCGTGGACATAGACCCGTCAATGACCAGCCGCCCGCATTGCGCTAACGCTTCCTGTAATCTGTCCATGAAACCCCTCCGTTCATATTCCGCCTTTTCGTCAATCGTCCGCGTTTTGCCGTCAATGCTCGGCTTTTTCGTCAATCGTCCCATACGACACGGGTTCGGGATGTTCGCCGCGTTCCAGCGCGGGAAGGTAACGCTCCCAGAAGTCATGGAACAAGCGGAAAATCTCCTTGCGTTGCGTGACGATGAACAACGCCGTGATAAGAATGTAAATCGCCGAAAGAATATCCGTCATGGCCCACAGCGACGCCGCCTCGATGTTATAGAACAGTACGCAGGGGAGCATATAGTACACCATATAGACGCGTGTCGCAATCTTGTTTGCGGGACTGTCGCCGAAGGCGTAGTTGACGGACTTTTCGCAACTGTAATACATGCCGATAATGGTTGTCCACGCGAACACCGCGATAGCCGCCGAGATGAACCACCCGCCGAAGGCGCCGTAGGCTACCTTATACGCGACGGTCGTCAGTTGCGCCGAGTCGACGCCGGGGTAGTCGACGTAGACATTGGTCAGAATCAGCGAAAGGGCCGTCACGGAACAGATAACGATGGTGTCAAGAAAGACCTCTCCCCAGCCCCATGAGGATTGTCTGACGGGGTGGTCGGTTTTCGCGGAAGCGTGGGCGACAATGCCGTAACCCGTCCCGGCGTCGTTGGAGTACAGCCCCCGCGCCACGCCGTAGCGGATAGCGTCGCGCACGGTCGCCCCGGCGAAGCCGCCCACCGCCGCCATAGGCGTAAACGCGCTCTTGAAAATCAGGGCTATCGCGCCCGGCACGGCGGTAATATGCGTCAGCAGGATTCCCAAGCCGCCGAGGATGTAGAGCGCCGCCATGACGGGTATCACCTTTTCCATGACGGAGGCGATACGTTTCAGGCCGCCGAAAATCGTCAGGAAGCAGGTCACGCCCAGTACGATGACGGACACCGTCGGACGAATCCCGAAGCCTTCCAGTAAGGAGCTTGTGACGGATTCCGTCTGTACGCAACAGGTCCACGGCCCCAGCAGGAAACAGGCCGCCGCCAGTACAAGCGCGCCTTTTTTCCAACCTAACGCGTTTTTCATCACGAAAGAGCGGTCGCACATGTATTCGTCCATGGATTCGCTGTACTTGACGCGGAAACGCTGTCCGAGAATAATTTCGCAGGCTTTCGTGGACATCCCGAACAGGCCGGAAATCCACATCCAGAACACCGCGCCGGGGCCGCCCGCCACAATCGCCGACGCCACGCCGCCGATATTCCCCACGCCTATCGTATTGGCCATAGCGGTACAGGCCGCCGCGAAGCCGGAGACCGTGCCCGTACCCGCGCCGCCGCGCTGGAACATCTTCCCGAACGTGTTGCGGAAATGGAAGCCGATGTTACGGAAGTTATAGCGGAAGCCGAAGAGAATCGACAGGCAGACGCCCATGCCAAGCAGTAAAACGGTCATCCACGTGCCCCACATGAAATCGGAAACGCCGGTGAGAAAGTCGAGAATCATAACGCGTTGCCTCCTAACATTTCAAGGATTGCGCCAAATGATTTATAACAGAAAAAGCCCGCCTTTGTCAAGCGGGTTTTCGGATAAGGCATTATGAAAGTACGCGTATACGCTCTGTTGGCAAGTTGCGGTTTTCGCCGCGCTAAAATGCGCAAAAAGACGAACGCCGCCCCGGTTAAGAGGCGGCGCAGGTGTCAGTACGCCAAAATTCCCACGCGTCCGGGACGGCCCATGTACGTTAGGGTTCCCACGCGTTGAAAAGGGACGGTTCGGCGCGTCGTTCGCTCAAAAACGCGGCGGCTGACTTCAAGCCTGCTCGCGCATACGGGCGAAGCACTCGCTGCAATAAACGGGGCGGTCGGATTTCGGCTCGAACGGCACGCGGGCCACGCCGCCGCAGTTGGCGCATACGGCCTCGAAGTACTGCCGGGGGCCGCGGGCGGCGTTCTTGCGGGCGTCGCGGCAAGCCTTGCAACGCTGAGGCTCATTCTGGAAGCCGCGCTCGGCGTAGAACTCCTGTTCGCCCGCCGTGAACACGAACTCATTGCCGCACTCCTTGCAAACCAGAACCTTGTCTTCGTACATGATGTTACCCTCTCCTGTGATGAAAAATAATATTTGCGTTCAGCTCTCGCTGAGGTCGCCGGAAAGAATCCGCCGCGCAACCTTGCGCCGGATGCGCTGCACAGCGTTGTCCACGGACTTGGGAGGTTTGCCGACGGCGCCGGCGATTTCCCTGCATGAAAGGCCGTCCAGATAGTACCCTAGAATCACTGCTTCAAATTCGGACAACTGTTTCCGGACACCGGATAAGAGGGCCGCGGTATGTTCCCGGTCGAGTAGGTACTCTTCGGGGTTCCGCTGAACCATGGGGACAAAGGCGCTGGAATTGCTGTCGAAACCGGGAGAATTAAGGGAAACGGACTGGGTAGACGCTCTGCGTTTATCCCGCACGGAGTCGCGGAGCAGAGAGAGGAGACGGCGCCGGACGCAGATTTCCGCGAATGTGCGGAACGACGCCTCTTTCCGGGGGTCGTATTCCCGGATGGCTTTAATCAGTCCGAGCATACCCTCCTGAATCAAGTCCTCACTGTCCCACCCGGCGAGGAAAAACGGACGGGCGCAACTGCGGACAAGGCGGTAATGGCGTCGGACAAGGGTATCTTCGGCGTCGGTATCGCCGGAGGCGGCGAGACGGCAAAGCTCCTCATCGTCATGGGGCCGGGCGTCCTCCGGGGGACGCTCATAGACGGACTCCGTACAGAAATCAAACATGGGTTATTATAACCATCCTCAAAGGAAATTGTCAAGGGATTTCTCCTGTCAGGTACAAATTTTTTCTTGAAAGTTTCGGAAAGGCGGGGAAATTCAGGCCAAATGTTTACTGTTTTAAGTTCAGATATTTACTTGTCACCCGCCATTCCGACGCCGTTTGACAAGTCAAAAGCCATCTGTTCCGACGCTCCCGCCGCCGTCGGCGTCCCGAAAGCCTCCCCGACGCGCTCCGCCGCGCCGATAACCGGATTAGACGTAAAGCCGCCGGGAAGGGCGCGGTTCAAATGCTTGTAGGCCGCCTCCGTGACGCAACGCCCGCGAGGCGTGCGCGTCAGGAAGCCTAACTGCATTAAATACGGCTCGTATACGTCCTCTAACGTCACGGCCTCCTCCGCAATCGTGGCGGCTAAGGTGTCCAGTCCGACAGGCCCGCCTTTATAGTGGTCGATAATCGCGCCCAACCTCCGGCGGTCGACGGGGTCAAGGCCGAGATAGTCAATCTCCAACGCGCAAAGGGCCATATCCGCGACTTCCCGCGTGATGACGCCGTCGGCGCGGACTTGCGCGTAGTCCCGGACGCGCCGCAACATCCGGTTTGCGATACGCGGCGTTCCGCG
>JAFSOM010000171.1 GCA_017447005.1 Oscillibacter sp. | reverse complement strand
TTCCCGTTTTCCAGAAACTCCAGCAGGCTCTGCTGCTGCTTTTTGTTGAAATACTGTATCTCGTCCAGATACAGCAACACGCCGCCCGGGGCCATCAGCGTTCCGACTTCCGATAAAATCTCCTTTACGTCCTGCAAAGAGGCGGTCGTCGCGTTCAGACGGCGCAATGTCTTTTGCGTGCGCTTTGCGATAATATTGGCGACGGTTGTCTTACCCGTCCCGGACGGGCCGTAAAAGACTAAATTCGCCTCCGCGCCGCGCTCAATCAGACGCCGCAACACCGCCCCCGGCCCTAACAAATGCGCCTGTCCTACTACGTCCTCCAACGTCTCCGGGCGTATCTCATCCGCAAGCGGCTGACGCATACGCATTCCCTCCTTTCCGAAACGCTCCTACGCCTAATGTTTATTCCGGCGGCGTCAACGTTTCCGTCAGTCGTCCTCGTCCTGCCGGGAACCAACGTCAAAGCCCATAATCGTCAGGCGGAAACCCTTCTTCAACTTCCGCCAAGTCACGACCTGATAGGCGTCCTTCGGCCAACGCCTCCGCCATTCCTCCTGTAAGCGCTCCGCGAACGCCTCTTGACCCGTCTCCAAAAGCGTCGGCGAAAGATACAGGAAAATCATCTGCTTTTCCTCAAAGCGCCGGGACGAACGTTTCCAGAACGCTTCCCGCTTCCAGCCGCGCTCCAACTCGTCCAGAATCTCCGCCGCCAGCGCCGCCGGATTTTCTTTCGATTCTCTGACCGCTTCCCGGTAAACCGGCCCGTATTGCCGCTGATACTCCTGAAAGGCCTGTTCGTACTCCGTGCGGGTAAAGCGTTCCAGCCATGATTTCCGCTCCCGTATCGCCGACAGCAACGCCTTGTTCACGCTTCCTCACTCCTTCGCGTTTTCCTCTTCCCCGTCATTTTCTTCGCTTTCCGGCTCCGCGCCGTCAGTTTCCGCAACTTCCGATTCCGGCTTCTCGACGCCGTCCGCGGCTTCTTCCGCGTTTTCGTCCTCTTTCAACTCCGGCGCGTCCGGATATGCTTCCGACGCGTCCCCCCACGTTTCCGGGTCGTCCTTATGCGCCTGCGCGTACTGCCACGCCCGCCATTCCCGGTAAATCACCCACGCGCCCACCGCCGCGAATACCGCGCCGCTGACCACGCCAAGAATCATGTCGCCCGTGTTCACGGCTTCGCCCCGTAATAATAACTGCAACTGTTGCCACGCCAGATAGAGCAGATACGCGCCCACCAATACCCACAGGTAGCGCACGTTCCCGCGCTCGTCTTTCGACGGCTTCTTTTTGTCCATAAAAACCCCGCTTTCTGTCATTTTGCGCGGAGTTTCAAAACTTCCGCGCATTTCTCAATATATCCAATCCTGACGCGTCTCCGAAGTATGCATAAAGTTTTCGTTAGCGCGGCGAAAACTTGCCCTCATCCGGCGCTGCGCGCCACCTTCCCCCGTTCCGGGGGAAGGGTAAACTTGAAAAGCGCAATCTTTAAAAACTTGCGAATTTTCCGCCAAAACTTCCCGGGATTGCGCCAAAGATTCAAAGATTACGCTATAGTCTTGCCCTTCCCCCGAAACGGGGGAAGGTGGCGCGCAGCGCCAGATGAGGGCGAAAATAGCGCCTTTCCAATGATTGCTACACGCATACGTCCCCAAAAAATATTCCGCCTTGCGCCTTTACAAGCGCGGACAGGTATGCTATGCTTGCGGTCAATGGAAACGCCGGACAGCGGTCTTTCGCATCAGGCATTTGAAGGAGTGGCATTATGCAAGAAATTGTCGTCGGAAAAAATGACGCCGGACAACGCTTAGACCGTTTTCTGTCGAAACGTCTTCCCCTGCTCCCCGCGTCCCTCGCCCAAAAGTACATCCGGCTGAAGCGAATCAAGGTCAACGGGCGCAAGTCCGAGAGGGACTACCGCCTGTCGCCCGGGGACACGTTGCAATTATATATCAACGACGCGTTCTTTGGCAAGAGCGACGAAAAAGAAAATCTGTTTTTCCAGCGCTTTGAGCCGAAAGTGCGGATTGTCTATGAGGATGACAATATTCTGCTCGCGGATAAGCGTCCGGGGCAGTCCGTGCACGCCGACGAAACGGAAAAGGTCAACACGCTTATCAATCACGTACAGGCCTATCTCTACCGCAAGGGCGAATGGAACCCGGCGGAGGAACAGTCGTTCGCGCCCGCGCTGTGCAACCGCATTGACCGCAACACGGGCGGACTGGTCATCGCCGCCAAAAACGCCGAAACGCTACGGGTTATCAACGAGAAGATACGCGCCCATGAAATTGAAAAGTTCTATCTCTGCGTCACGGTAGGCCGACCGAATCCGCCGGAGGGCAAAATTGAGGGCTTTCTGCGCAAGGACGAACAGAAAAAAGAGGTGACGTTTTACCGCCGTCCGGTACCCGGGGGACGTTCCGCCGCTACGCTCTACCGCACATTGGAGACGCGGGACGGCTTATCGCTCGTGGAATGCCGTCTGCTGACCGGACGAACCCATCAAATCCGCGTTTCCATGGCGGAAATTGGCTGTCCGCTCCTCGGCGACGGCAAATACGGCAATGGCGCCGCCAACAGGAAGTTTCACGAAACCCGTCAAGCCCTGTACGCCTACCGACTGCGTTTCGCCTTCCTCACTGACGCCGGAATCCTCAATTATCTGCGGGGACAGGCTTTCGCCGTTCCGCGCATACCGTTTCAAGAAACCTACTTTCCCGCCTATTAGGCCCTTATTTTCCCGCGCCTGTCCGCCGCAAATCGCGCTTGAAAGATTTTCTTGACAATCGCGCATGATTCCGCTATGATACGCACATTGTCACGTCCGCAAGGAAATTCGTTTGGTAAAGGAATCGCATGGAATATTTTCTCACTTTTCTGGAGGGGATTCTTTCGTTTCTCTCCCCCTGTACGCTCCCCCTGCTGCCCGTTTATATCGGCTACTTCGCCGGGGCTTCCGGGGACGACGCCCGAAAACCGCTTCCCGGCGCGCTGGCGTTTGTCGCGGGCTTTACCGTCGTATTCTGCGCCTTGGGCGTATTCGCCGGCTCCGTGGGGCGTCTGCTCATCCGTTATCAGAACGCCGTGAATCTCGTCTGCGGCGCAATCGTCATTCTTCTGGGACTGTCGTTTCTGGAATGGATTCACATCCCGTTTTTTCGCGGGACGACGCGCCGCGCCAAAATTCAAAGCGCGTTCTCCGCGTTCCTCTTCGGCATGGTATATTCCGTCAGCCTGACGCCCTGCGCGGGCGCGTTTCTGGGGGCCGCGCTCATGCTCGCCTCCTCGTCGGGAAACGCTCTGCGCGGCGCGGCGCTTCTGTTGCTGTACGCGCTCGGTCTGGGCGTCCCGTTCGTACTGTCCGCCGTCCTGATTGACCAGTTAAAAGACGCGTTCGCGCTCGTCAAGCGTCATTATCACGCGTTCCAAATTGTCTGCGGCGCGTTCCTGATTCTCTCCGGCGTGGCCATGGCGACCGGGACGCTCAACCGCGCAATGACATTCTTTTCCGGCGTTTAACTCTCCCCGGAAAGGAATCCGCCGAAAGGAGGCTCTTCTATGCGTACTCGAATCATACTCCCGCTTGCGGCCTTGGCGCTGATTTTATCAGTCTCGGGTTTCCTCTACGGTCAACTGCTGTCGACACGTTACAAAATCAACGCGCCGACCGTTCCGGTAACGACCGTACAGACGGAGGAATCCGCGTCGGACGCCGATACATCCGACGAAAGCGCCGTGACGGACGCCGATACAACCGTTGAAAGCGCCGTGACGGACGCCGACGAAAGCGCCGGAACGGATACCGATAAAACGGACGCAATCGCCGCGCCGGACTTCTCCATGCTCAACGCCGACGGCGAAAGCGTCCGCCTATCCGACTTCCTCGGTATGCCCGTCGTATTGAATTTCTGGGCGACGTGGTGCCCGCCCTGTCGGGGAGAACTGCCCTATTTTGATGAGGCCTACGCCGAATACGGCGAGCGCGTCGCGTTCCTGATGACGGACTTGACCGACGGGCGGAGCGAAACCATAGAGGGCGCGCAAGCGTTCGTTACGGAACAGGGATACGCCTTTCCCGTCCGCTACGATACGGAGTTGGAAGGCGCCTACGCTTACGGCGTCAACGCGATTCCCGCGACGTACTTTATCAACGCCGACGGAACGATTCATTCCTACCAAATCGGCGCGCTCGACCGGGAGACGCTCTATGACCGTCTCGAAAAACTTCTGGAGTGATTCCGCGGACTTCCCGCGTAAATCATATCAATTTCACGAGAAATGGGGGAGGATACATGTCCAAAGAGCTGATTCGCCTGCAAAACCTGTGCATGGCGTATGACGGCGAGACTATCCTGAACAACATCAACCTTTATATCAATGACAAGGAATTTCTCACGCTGTTAGGCCCCAGCGGGTGCGGAAAGACCACGACGCTTCGGATTATCGGCGGGTTTACGACGCCCGTTTCCGGCGACGTGTTCTTCGACGGCGTGAGAATTAACGACGTGCCGCCGCATAAACGGCAGATTAACACCGTCTTTCAGAAGTATGCGCTCTTTCCTCATCTGGACGTTTACGAGAACGTCGCCTTCGGACTGCGTATGCAGCGCGTGTCCGACCCGAACAGTAAGCGCGGCGTGAAGCTGTCCAATGAGGAGATTGACCGCCGCGTCATGGAAATGCTGGAATCCGTCAGCCTGAAAGGATTCGAGCGGCGGCGCGTGGACGCGCTCTCGGGCGGTCAGCAACAGCGCGTGGCGATTGCGCGAGCGCTCGTCAACCGTCCGAAAGTGCTCCTGCTTGACGAACCCCTCGGCGCCCTTGACCTCAAACTCCGCAAGGATATGCAGATTGAGTTGAAGCGCATTCAACAGCAAGTGGGCATTACCTTTATCTACGTCACGCACGACCAAGAGGAAGCGCTGACCATGTCCGACACGATTGTTATCATGGACAAGGGAAGCATTCAGCAAATCGGGACGCCGGAGGACATCTACAACGAACCGAAAAACGCCTTTGTCGCGGACTTTATCGGCGAATCCAATATTATTGACGGCGTGATGGTCAAAGACAAGGTCGTTAAGATGTACGGGCGTCTGTTTCCGTGTCTGGACGGCGGTTTCGCGGAGAATGAACCCGTTGACGTGGTCATCCGCCCGGAAGATATTGATATTGTCCCCGTCGAACAGGGTCAGCTTACCGGAACCGTCACAAACGTGACCTTCAAGGGAATGCAATATGACATTATCGTCGACTTCCGGGGTTTTAAATGGCTGATTCAGACGACCGACCATTCCCCGGTAGGCTCGAAAATCGGCATTAAAATCGACCCCGACGGCATTCACGTCATGAAAAAGAGCGAGTATTCCGGCATGTTCGGCGACTACTCCTCGTTCTCCGACGAGTACGACGAACTCAACGGCGCGGAGATGGAGGAACAAAGCGATGAATCGTAAGCTCTCTCTCTTCGCCCTGCCCTACGCCGTATGGCTGGCCGCGCTCGTCGTGATTCCGCTCGTCATTATGGCGGTCTACGCCTTCACAACTTCCGAATCCGCCGCCACGCTCGAAAACTTTACCGATATGGGCATTTACGCTTCGGTTTTCGTGCGCTCGTTCCGGCTGGCGGCGATTGCGACATTGGTTTGTCTGCTGATTGGCTACCCCGCCGCGTACTTTATGGCGGGAGAGGGACCCGGATTTCAACGCGTCGCGCTGGCCTTAATCATGCTCCCCATGTGGATGAATTTCCTGTTGCGCACGTACTCTTGGATGTCGATTCTGGAAAATAACGGCCTTCTGAACCAGTTTTTTCAGAAAATCGGCCTCTTCTCCCTGCTCACGTCCATGACCGGACAGGAAATTGAATCCTTCCAAATGCTCCGCACGCCGGGGGCCGTCACGCTCGGCATGGTTTATAACTACCTGCCGTTTATGATACTCCCGATTTACTCCGTCATCCTGAAACTCGACCGGAATCTGTTGGAGGCGGCGCGTGACCTCGGCGCGAACTCCGCGCAAGTCTTTGTGCGCGTCATTCTGCCGTTATCGCTTCCCGGCGTGCTCTCGGGCGTTACCATGGTATTCGTGCCGTCGGTGTCGACGTTCGCAATCTCGCGCTTGCTCGGCGGCGGTACCCAGATGATGTTAGGCGACCTTATCGAACAGCAGTTTCTCGGCGGCGCGTACAATCCCCACCTCGGCGCCGCGATTTCGATGGTCATGATGGTTATCGTCGTGCTGTGCATGGCCCTTATGAATCACTTCGGGGAGGGTGAGGAACAGGCGGTGATGTTATGAGAAAAAACCGCCGTATCGGAAGCCGCTTTCTTATCGGCCTTGTGTTCCTGTTCCTTTACGCCCCTATCGCGCTTCTGATTATCTTTTCCTTTAACGAGGGCGACAGCGGCGCGGTATGGAAAGGCTTTTCCCTTCACTGGTACGCGTCCATGCTCCGCAACCGCCTGATTATCGAGAGCGTTTATATGACGTTGCTTGTCTCGCTGTTGGCGACCGTCATTGCCACGTTCGCGGGGACGTTCGCCGCGATTGGGCTGTACAGTCTCCCGCGACGCCGACGCGACGCGCTCCTGACCGTCAACAATATTCCCATGATGAACGCGGATATTGTCACGGGCGTTTCGCTGTGCCTGTTCTTCGTGGCGTTCTTCCAGTTCTGGGGAGGCTTCGCACGGTGGTTCAACGACGTACAGACCGCCGTCAGGCTCCCCGAACGCCTTACGCTCGGCCTCGGGACGTTGCTTTTGGCGCATATCGCCTTCAATATCCCCTACGTGATTCTGAACGTCGCGCCGAAACTGCGTCAGATGGACAGAAACCTTATGGACGCCGCGCAGGATTTGGGTTGTACGTGGATGCAGGGCTTTTGGAAGGTTATGCTCCCGGAAATTAAACCCGGCATTATCTCCGGCGCGCTGATTGCCTTCACGATGTCCATTGACGACTTCGTAATTTCCTACTTTACGGCGGGTTCGTCCACGTCCACGCTCGCCATGACCATTTACGGCATGACGAAACGCCGCGTCACGCCGGAAATTAACGCCGTTTCAACCCTGTTATTCTTAACGGTTTTGATTCTTCTGGTTATCGTCAATATCGGCGAGATTCAGCAGGAACGGCGCAAGCGGAACGCGTCGCCGCAGGACGTGCCGCTCGGCGAAAAGTTACGGCGTTTCTTCGCCACCCGCGCCGGACGCTATACGCAATGGGGCCTGACGGCAGCGGGGGCTGTCGCGTTCGTCCTGACGGTTCTGTTTCTGACGAGAGAAACGCAGTCTATCCCCGTCGTGAACGTCTGTAGCTGGGGAGAATATATTGATACGGACTTGATAGACCAGTTTGAGGCGGAGACAGGCATTCGCGTCAACTACCAGACCGCCGAAAGCAATGAAACGATGTATTCTCTGTTGAAGAGCGGCGGCGCGGATTATGATGTGATTGTACCGTCCGATTATATGATTGCGCAGTTGATTGAAGAGGGTATGCTGTCCGAGTTGAACTACGACAACATCCCGAACTTTCAACTGATTGACCCGCGTTTCCGCAATCTCTCCTACGACCCCGAGAACAAGTACACGGTACCCTATACGTGGAGTACGCTGGGCGTCATCTACAACCCCACGATGATTGATGAACCCGTCACAAGCTGGGGCGCGCTGTACGACGAGCGCAACGCCGGAAAGGTACTGCTTATCAACAACTCCCGCGACGCTATCGGGGAAGCGTTAATGTATCTCGGCTACTCCGTCAACACGACGGACGAAAGCGAAATCCGCGCCGCCTATCAGGTGCTTGACGACGCTTCAAGGCGCGGCGTGTTTCAGGGGAAAGTCATGGACGAGGTATTCCAGACCATGGAGGGCGGCAACGCCGCGATTGCGTCCTATTACGCCGGGGACTATCTTTCCATGCTGGAAAACAACGAGGATTTGCTTTACGTGATTCCCGACGAGGGCGCCAACTGGTTTGTCGACGCGATGTGCGTGCTGAAAGACGCGCCGCATATGGAAGAGGCGGAAGCGTGGATAAACTTTATCGCGTCCACGGAGGCGAGCCTTGCCAATATGGACTATATCGGCTACGCGTCGCCGAATATGGAGGCGCTGGAACAGTACCCGGCGTATTATGAGGAACTGTACGGCGAGCCGATGGACCCCGAACTCTACGAAATCATGGTCACGCCGCCGGAAGTGCTGGAACGTTGCGAGATGTACGAGAATACCCCGTCCGACATCCGCGCCCTCTATAACCGCCTCTGGATTCAATTGGGCATTTAACAAACGCGCCGCGGATTCCGTCTGGCGTCCAGTAAACGCGCCGCCGGACGGAACGCGGCGTTTCATGCGCCAACGCGCAAGAACGCAAGCAAGAAGGTGAATATTTTTGACAGCGAAAATCAAAATGTCCACGCCACTAGTGGAGATGGACGGAGACGAAATGACCCGTATTCTATGGGCTTGGATTAAGGAAAAGCTCATTCTCCCCTTTGTGGAACTCAAAACCGATTACTATGACCTGAGCTTATTGAACCGCAACGCCACGAAAGACCAAATCACCGTGCGGGCCGCGAACGCTACCAAGCGTTACGGCGTCGGGGTCAAGTGCGCGACTATCACGCCTAATCAGCAGAGGATGGAGGAGTACCCGGAACTCACAGAAATGTGGAAGTCCCCGAACGGCACCATCCGCGCATTCCTTGACGGTACCGCTTTCCGCGCTCCGATTGTCCTGCCGTTCCTGAAGCCCGTTGTCAAGACGTGGGAGGCGCCGATTACCGTCGCCCGTCACGCCTACGGGGACGTGTACAAGGCCGTTGACCTGCGCACGAAAACCCCCGGCGTCGCTACCTTTACGTTCACCGACCGCGACGGCAACACGATTGACCGTATGGTACAGAAAGTCGACGGCGGCGCGGTATGGCTGTCCCAGCATAACACCGAAAGCAGTATCCGCTCATTCGCGGAGAGCTGTTTCGGATACGCCGTCGCTACCAAACAAGACTTATGGTTTTCCACAAAGGACACCATTTCCAAAGTCTATGACGGCGCGTTCAAGGAAATCTTTCAGGAGGTTTACGACAAACGCTACAAGACAGAGTTTGAGCGTCTCGGCCTGACGTATTTCTATACGCTTATCGACGACGCCGTAGCCCGCGCCGTGCGTTCCAAGGGCGGCTTTATCTGGGCACTGAAAAATTATGACGGCGACGTGATGAGCGATATGATTGCAACCGCGTTCGGGTCTCTCGCTATGATGACTTCCGTGCTCGTCTCCCCCGACGGCGTCTATGAGTACGAGGCCTCTCACGGCACCGTCACCAAGCATTACTACCGCTATCTCAAGGGCGAAAAGACTTCCACAAATCCCATGGCGACAATTTACGCGTGGTCGGGAGCCTTGCGCAAGCGCGGCGAGATGGACGGCCTTCCCGATTTGGAGGCGTTCGGCGACAAGATGGAAAAAGCCTGTTTCGATACGCTGTCAAGCGGCGTTATGACGGGCGATTTGGCCGGACTGGTCGAACCCGGTTTCCCCGTGAAAGTCGTCAACAGCGAGGAATTTTTAGACGCGGTAGCGGCGCGCCTTACGGATTTGGTCAACAACACCTGAATCATGAGAGCGGCGATTTACACCTTGGGATGTAAGGTGAACCAGTACGAGACGCAGGCCATGGAAAAACTGCTCACGGAGCGCGGACATATCGTGACGGATTTTTCGCGGGAGGCGGACGCGTATGTTATCAATACGTGTTCGGTGACGGCGGTCAGTGGACAGAAGTCCCGGCAGGTTATCCGGCGCGTGAGGCGGGAATATCCGGACGCGGTGGTAGCGGTGTGCGGCTGTTACGCGCAGACGGCCCCGGAGGATGTGCGGGCGCTGGGCGTAGACCTGATAGCGGGCAGCGGCGACCGTACCGGGTTTATCGCGCTGTTGGAACAGGCGGTAGCGGAACGGGCTGGACGTGCGCGGGACGGCGAAACCGTGACGGCGGTCGAGGCCTTGGACTATGCGCGGGAACGGCGGGAATTTGAGCGCTTGCCCGCCGGGGGACTGTCCGGACGCACAAGGGCCATGTTAAAGGTGGAGGACGGCTGTAATAATTTCTGTTCCTACTGCATTATCCCGTATGCGCGGGGTCCGGTACGTTCGGAGCCGTTGCCGGAGGCGGTACGGCAGGCGCGGGAACTCGCCGCGGACGGCGTCAGGGAAATTGTGCTGACGGGAATCGAGATTTCGTCATGGGGGCGGGACTTGCGAACCGGACAGACGTTGACCGACTTGACGGAAGCGATATGCGGCGCGGTTCCGGGCGTCCGGATACGCTTGGGCAGTCTGGAGCCGCGCACGGTGACGGAGGATTTCTGTCAGCGTTTATCAGGAATACCGAATTTATGTCCGCAGTTTCATTTGTCCTTGCAAAGCGGTTGCGACGAGACCTTGAAGCGTATGCGGCGGCGTTACGACACGGCGCGGTATCGGGAATCCGTAACGCTGTTGCGCGAATACTTTGACCGTCCGGCGCTGACGACCGACCTGATTACCGGATTCCCGGGCGAAACCGAAGCGGAATTTGAACGGACGTTGGCGTTTATCCGTGAATGCGGCTTTGCGCGAATGCACATCTTCCCGTATTCGGTACGACCGGGAACCCCGGCGGCGGAGATGTCGCAGATAGAGAAAGCGGTGAAGGAAGCGCGGGCGGCGCGGGCGAAGGCCGTCGCGGAGGAAATGCGGGCGGAATATTTGGCGGGTTGCGTGGGGCGGCGGTACGAAGTACTGTTTGAACAGGAGCGCGACGGGCTGTTCCGCGGACACGCGCCGAATTACGCCGACGTATATGCGTCGGGGACGGATTTGCATAACCAAATCCGGTTTGCGCGGATTGTATCCAGCGACGGGGAGCGTTTGCGCGGCGAGATTGAGCCTGACGGCGCGGATGAGACGAGCGCGGAATCCAATCAAACGCCGTAAAACAACGAACGGGACTGACTGCTAAAGTCAATCCCGTTCGCTGTTTGGAAGATTGGATGAAAAGAAGTTCTTGTCTCTTGCAGGGAATAAGATACCAGAAGAATGTTAAGGAACAAGACGCGGAATATTAAAAAAGTTTTAAATTTTCTCCGTCCGCGCCCTTGAATCGTCCGAAACGGGATTTTTTTCCATTTCCGAAACGCGCTTCCGCCGGAATCAGGCCGCTTGCCCGACGCGCTGACGCATACGGCGCTTTGCGCAAGACGCGCCGCGTATTTTTGACGTTTCCGCGCCGCTTTTCGCTTGCGTACAGCGCCGCGCCGTGATATAATGACGCCGTTTTAGAAGGGCGCCTTGACGGTTAATGCCGTTATCCGTTTGTCAAAGGCCTTCCAAATTGGCGAAAGCGAATGACGGCACGGAAATTTACAAGCGATGAAAGCGTGATTGCGGTGCATAAAAATCCGTTCAATGAAAACATGAGCTATGAGGAGGCGCGGGAGGCGTTGTTTCGTGAACTTGAGAACACGAAAAGCCTAAGCCGTTTTGCCCGTCTGCAAGAGGATTACGCCGACATATTGCCGTTCATTATGGCGCGGGAAGTCAACGCGGCGATAGAGACGGAGAGAAAGAAATCGCGGAATGCGGAATAACAAAGAGCATACGGATAATAAAAGCCGCCCGACGGGAGAACGCCGGAGCGGTTTTTTTTATTGCGTTACGGAAGCGTCCCGGCGCCGTTGCGCTTACTGAAGGACAAAACGCAATAATACGGGATTATGGTCACTGTAAAGGAATCCGGTATCGGCTATCCGCGTATCTTTGCACAGCACATTGTCCGAGATGATGAAGCCGTCCAGAATGACGGTAAAACTGTCCGGGCCATAGGGGATGTCCGTATTCCGTGTGGAGGCGACCAGTTCCGGGTAATCGACGCACAGGGAAAAGCCGTCGGGCAAGAGTTCGGCGGGGAGAGGCTGACACCAGCTATAAATGCGTTCTGTGCCGGGATTAAGCGCCTCTCTGGAATTTCCGGGGAAATCATGGTTGAAATCGCCGCCGCAGATGACATAATTGCCTTTTTCGTATTCCGCCGCCATATCCGCGAAGAGCGTCTCCAACTGCGCCCCGCCCTGACTGGCGTCTGTGCCGTAGGCGGACAGGTGGGCGTTGATGACGATAAGCTCTTTTCCGTTCTCAATCGGAATCCGTGCGACGGAGTAACAGCGGTCAAGGTCCAGAAACTTTTTCAGACCGGAGGCAATCGGGAGACTGCGCCGGAGCGCCGAGACAATGTCAAACGCGCTTTCCGTCAGCAGACAGGCGTTCGACGCGCCGTGAGGCTGTAGGAGCGGGTACATCAGGAAAGGCGAATGGTAATTCACCGCCGCGACGCTGTCGTAATCGGGAAAGACGGCGGTAATCAGTTCCTCCTCGTTCACGTGATAACTGCGCGTGGAGTCCGTGTCTACTTCTTGGAACAGGACGATGTCCGGGGCAAAGGACAACGCGGTTTCCGCCGCGCCCTGTACGCACGCGATAACGCTTTCTTTCGACGCGGCCCAACTTTCCGAGCCGCCGTCCATGAAAAACGTAAAATCCGGCGTATAGGCGCCGAAACCTATGTTATAGGATACCGCGGTATATTCTTCGCCAATCGACGCCGATTCCGTCGCGTTTCCGTCAGGGGTCAGCGTCTGAAAGTCCGGAATCCGGGAGTAGCTCAGAAAGACATATCCCACGTATACGCCCGCCGCGCACAGCGCCGCCGCCGCAATGCCCAGCGCTATCCGCCATAGACGCTTTGTTCCTGTCGCACGTTTCATACTGGTTTCCTTCCTCTTTTAAATATCGGAGAAAGCGTTCTCCTGTACGCGTTTTAAATATCGGAGAAAGCGTTCTCCTATACGCGGGAGCGCCGCCCTAACTTTTGTGTCCGGAGCCGCGTCCGCCTCATCCGCAAAACGCTAACCGCCGGATTCCAGATACGCGATATATTCCAGCGCGGCGGACATGCGCGGACTGTTCGGAATCACGCCTAAAAAGACGGCGTCCGTAAACCCGGCGTCCCGAAAGACAGGAAAGCGCGAAACGTCCACGGCGTTCGTTTGATATGTTTGATACGCAATGTCCGCAAGGTATTCTTTTTCGGAAAGAAAGTCATACGCCTCTTGATTCATCAGGACAACATCGAGCTGTTCGGCGTCTATCGCGGCGAGCAGTTTTAAGCGCGAGGCGTAGGCGTACTCATGATTTGCGAGGGTGGGATTTTCGGAGAGATACAGCGTCTGATATAAGGATACCTCACACTTTCGGACATCTTCCCCGGAATGACGCACAAAGCCCTCCGACAGCGCCTCCGCCGTCTCTTCGCTGACGACTACATTCGCGCAGGCGACATATAACAGGACTTCCTTCCGGGTGAAATGCCGGTAAAGCCCATAGCACAGGATATAGGCAAAGAGAAGCGTCAGGACAATCGGCAGTTTGTAGTAGGAAAAGATATAATCCGCTTTTTGCGCCGCGCTCATACGGCGGAAGGCCTTCCAGTTGTCGGCGCGCTCTTGCGCTGTCAGTTTCATAAGGTTTCCCCGCCGCTTTCCGGTTCTTGCGCGTTTGCGTCGTTTTCCGCGCCTTGACCGCTCCCGTCGCTTTCGACGCCTTGCGCGTCCCCGCCGTTTTCCGGGCCTTGTATGCTTGCGTCATTTTCCGGGCCTTGCGCGTCCCCGGCGCTGACGGCCTCCCGCGCCGCCGGGTCAAAGGAACAGGCGCGGATGACCCCCGAGAGCAGATACGAACTCAACAGGGCGCATAATCCCTCCCCGAAAATCAGGACGGGCGTAAACAGGCTGACCGCGACGTAAAACATGGCGAAATGAATGGCGGCGGTCAGAATCGTGCAGAAAAGATAATGCGTCCCGATAAAGAAGGAGTTTTTCAGCATGGCCCAGTCGGTATTGACGACGCTTGCGGTCAGCGGGAATACGTACATCAGGACAATGACGTAGGCGATAGAGGCGGCGATGACCAGCGCGGAAATGAGCGTCCAGAATACGGCGGCGGCCCCACGCGAAACCCGGAACAGGTGATACAGAATATAGCCGTCTCCGGCGAGGAACAGTCCGACGCCGAGGAGAATCAGCCATAGGACGGTAGCCTGACGGAAATTCTCCCGGAAGGCTTTGAAAAATTGCCGCGTCAGACTGTTTTCCCGTTCTTGGACGATTTTCAGCGTGACGGAATACAACGCCGTCGTAGAGGCGCCAACCGTAAAGACAGGAATACAGCAGACAACCCACAGAAGATTCAGGTAGCAACTATAGGCGAGTTTCAACAAGGTCTGACTGAACGGACTTTCATAGGAAAAGAGTTTCATGGATTGTCCTCCGGTTTGTCGCCCGTGGATTCCCGTAAGATGAGGTCGGTTTGCGTGACGATGGTTCGGTAGTCCAGATTCGGCTCCTTGATTCTGGAGAGCAGAAGCTGTACGGCGGAAAAGGCCATAATCTGCGTATGGATATGGACAGTCGTCAGCGGCGGCGAAATGAGGCGGGATTCCGGGGAATCGTCAAAGCCGCACAGCCACACGTCCCCCGGCACGGACTTTCCGATGTCGCGCAAGGCCTGCAAAACGTCCAGCGCGATAAAGTCGTTGGCGCACAGGAAGATGTCCGGCAGTTCCTTCATGCTTTGAATCCGCGCTTTAATCTCCTCCGACTCGTTGCTCCTGACGCACTGCGATTCATCAACGGGCGCTTTGTTCAACAGCATCGTGGCGCGGAACGCGGTATAACGCTCAAAAAATGACTGGCAATGGCGATAATCTCCCACAAAGCCAATACGTTTCTTTCCGCGCCGCAACATCTGGCCGACAAATTTGCTGATTTCCGCCGTATTTTCCATATAGAGGTGGTCAGCGGGTAGAAGGCCTTGACAAAAAACGGCGGGGGCGTCCACAAAGAGCGTGGGAAGGCCGAGCGCGCAAATCATTTCCGCGTAAGGGCGGTCAAAGACTTCCACGCAGAGAATCGCGGCGGCGCGTTCCGGACTGAACGTCGCGGGAAGAATGCGGTTTTGCAAATGCTCCTCCCGAATGCGGTGCGTGTTCATGGTATAGCCCAACTCCGAAACTTCCTGCTGAAACCTGTCCAGCATAAGCGACGCGAAATGGGAATGGCTTAAGTATTTTGCGCTTAAGAGCGCGATTTCCCGTCCGCCTCCGGCTTCGCGGGGAAAGTTCAGGGACGCGGAAACGCCGGAAATGGTATTGAAATAGGAGAACTGCTTATAGCCCATTTCCACGGCTTTTTGCAGGATTCTCTCTCTTGTGGCGTCGGCAAGGCCGGAACAGTTGTTGATTGCCTTGGAGACGGTATTTCTGGAGACGCCGAGTTCATCCGCAATATCCTGAATCGTAACTTTTTTCTTCATGGTCGCCTCCTTTTCTTGACAAATGTCACGTGAATTTACGCCTGTCAGGACGACAGACACAACAACGTCCCGACTTTGTATAACATACCTATTTACATTATATCATGAAAAGGGGATTTGTCAAATCAAACCGCCAAAAAATCGCGCAAAATCATGTTCAAGAAACGCGCTTCCATGATAAATTCTCTTTTTTTCACAATTTTTAAATGCGTATTTGTAACGCTTTACAAAATGCGTTTTAGCGGTAAAAATGCATTGACAAAAGTGTGCATTTGCACTATAATGCGCATAGTCACGCTTCCCGTTTCGGGAAAGAGAACCCGCGCAAACGCGTATTCCGGGACTGGGAGCGAATACGTCAGACAGGGAGGAATATTATGGACAAATCAAGCTCTCCGGCGAAAAGTCCGGAGAAAAGCGGCGTTATCCACAACACGCTTGTGTATATGCGTCAGCATTGGCAACTGTACGTTCTGTTCATTCTGCCCGCGTTTCTGCTCACGCTGATTTTCAAGTACATCCCCATGGGCGGCGTCCTGATTGCGTTCATGGACTACAACCCGTTCCGGGGACTGCTTGGCAGCGAGTGGGTCGGCTTCGAACACTTCGAGCGCTTCCTGACATCCCCCGACTTTCTCCGTTATCTGGCCAACACGCTGAAATTGAGCGTTTTCGGCCTCTTATGGGGATTCCCCGTGCCGATTCTTCTGGCGTTCCTTCTCAACCGCATTCTCAGCAAGGGCATTAAGCAGAAAATACAACTGGTTCTGTATATGCCCAACTTCGTTTCCGTCGTCGTCCTGTGCGGCATTGTGCGGATTCTGCTTTCCCCGACGGGGATGATTAACTCCCTTTTGGGCACTTCCTCGAACTTTATGACCATGCCGCAGGCGTTCCGGACAATCTATATCGCAAGCGGCATATGGCAGGGCGCCGGCTGGGCCTCCATTATCTATACGGCGGCGCTGTCCAACGCGAGCAAGGACTTGAAAGAGGCCGCCGTGATTGACGGCGCGAACCTGATTCAGCAAATCAAGGCTGTCGAATGGCCCGCGATTAAGGACACGGTTTTGATTCAGTTCATCATGCAGGTGGGAAACGTCATGAGCATCGGCTTTGAGAAAGCGTATGCCCTGCAAACTGACCTGAACCTGAACACGTCGGAAATTATCTCCACTTACGTCTATAAAAAAGGTATCCTTGACGGCGATTACGGGTTCTCAACCGCCGTCGGACTGTTCAACACCGTCATTAACGTGATTCTGCTGGTCTCGATGAACAAGATTGTACAGCGGATGAACGAGGGCAAAGGCATTTGACGGGAGGCGGATGGAATGAAGAAAAAAAGCGAGTTTGCCAAGTACCCCGCGGAAGATAAGGCCATTTTGATTGTGGGCTATGTTCTGCTGGGCCTGTTCGTCATAGCGATTCTCCTCCCGATGGCCTATATCATTCTGGCGTCGTTCATCGAGCCGGTCACGCTACAGAACAGCGGCCTGACGTTCGACTTCAGCAAGTGGACGCTGATGGCCTACGAACGCGTCATTTCCAACGCGCAAATCTGGATAGGTTTCAGGAACGCTATTATTTACTCCGTCGTGTTTACCGTGCTGTCGGTCGTGATTACGCTTTTGGCGGCTTATCCGATGTCGCGGGCGGACTTCCGCGGGCGTGGCCTGTTCAATACGATGTTCATTATCACGATGTTCTTCGGCGGCGGCCTGATTCCGACTTACCTGCTCATCAGCAATCTAGGCATGCTTGACAGCATGTGGGCGGTGGTACTCCCGGGCGCGTTCAGCGTGTGGAATATGATTATCGCCCGGACGTACTATCAGGGCGTCCCGCGTGACTTGCAGGAGGCCGCGGAAATCGACGGCGCCACGGAAATGGTCTATTTCTTTAAGATTCTCTTGCCCGTCTGTACGCCGATTATCGCAACGCTTGCCATGTGGCAGTTTGTCGGGATGTGGAACAGCTACTTTGACGCGCTGATTTATCTGAACAGTCCGTCCAAACAGCCGTTGCAACTGGTTCTTCGTGCCATTTTGATTCAGAACCAGCCGGAACCCGGCATGGTGTCCGATATGCAGTCCACGGCGGCGCGGGCGCAGTTAGCCGAACTTCTGAAATACGCGACGATTATCATTTCCAGTCTGCCGCTGATGGTCATGTATCCGTTCTTCCAGAAGTATTTCGACAGCGGCATTATGGCGGGAGCCGTCAAGGGCTGAGAGGCTATTTCCGGTTTGTTCGTATCCCTTCGCGTTAGCGTTTTGCGTTATGTAAGGAGGATTATTCAGGATGAAAAAAAGCAAGCGTATTCTCTGGCGCGGCATGGCCTTGGCGTTGTGCCTGATGATGTTGGCGGCGACGCTCGCCGGTTGCGGCGGCGGTGGCGGCGATACCGCCAGCGACGGCGGCGGCGCGTCCGCGGACAGCGTTGACGTTGCCCCCGAATCGCTCACGCTTCCCCTCGCCGAAAAAGTCACCATTTACGGCCTGACGAACTTCCCCGCCGGGTCGGAGTCCGAACCCAACAACCGCACGATTTTCAAGCGGCTGGAAGAGGAGACAAACGTCCACGTGGAGTGGCGCACGATTCAAATGGACCAGTGGAGCGACAAGATTTTGCTGGAAATGTCGAACGCGAAAACCCTGCCGGAATTTGTGTTCAACGCGCAGTTCAACGACACCGACCTTTTGAAGTACGCCAAACAGGGCGCGATTATCGCCTTGGAGGACTACATTGACACCTATATGCCCAATCTGCAAAAGGTCTTTGAGCAGGCCCCCGAATACCGCACCATGTGCACGGATACCGACGGCCACATCTGGGCCTTGCCGTGGATTGAACAGCTCGGTTACGGCAAAACCGCGATTCAGACCGTGGGCAATATGAGCTATATCAATACCGCGTGGCTGGACTTCCTCGGGCTGGACATGCCCACGACCGTTGACGAGTTTGAAGCCGTCATGATTGCCTTCCGCGACAACGCCGACGCGCTCAAGGCCGAATTTAACATTCAGGGCGACATTATCCCGCTGGCCTGTATCATGAACGACGGCGACCAAGACCCGTGCATTCTCATTAACGGTTTCGGCGAGGGCTACGGCGACCCCGACAGAGGCCGTCATATCGCCGTGACGAACGACCGCCAAGTCATCAGCGTCGCCACTACGGAAGGTTTCAAGAAGGGTATCGCGTGGCTGCATAAGCTGTACGCGGAAGGCCTGATTGACCCGGAGGCGTTCACGCAGGAATGGTCAACCTATGTCGCAAAGGGTAAATCCGGGCGTTACGGCTGCTGCTTCTCGTGGGACATCGCCAATATCGCCACGCTTGACGGCTGGGCGCCGCTCCCGGTTCTGACCGCCGACACCAGAAACCTCACGCCGCAAAACGGCTCCTTTACGTCCGGCTTTGACCGCGGTCGTTGCGTCGTGACGGCGGCGGCGAAGAATCCCGCGCTTATCTGCACTTGGCTTGATAAGATGTACGACCCGTTCCAGTCCCCGCAAAACAACTGGGGCACTTACGGCGAGGACGACGATTTTGATATTTTCGTACTGGGAACCAACGACGCCGGAGAGCGTATGCTTCAGCACGCGCCTTTGGGCGACGCGTCCCCGGTGGAAGTCCGGGAGGCGGAATCCGTCAACGGCCCGCTCGCCATTCTCGATTCCTATTACGACGTGTACGTCACCTGCCCGGACGACGCGCAGTACCGCCTCGACTGGATTGAGGAATACTACACGCCTGACATGAATACGGAATACGTCTTTCCGAATGTGTTCATGAGCACGGACGACACGAAACAGGTCTCCAATCTGCAAGCGGACTTGACGACGCGCATTAACACCGCGAAATCCGATTGGGTGATGAACGGTTTCACGGACGCCGATTGGGACCAGTTCCAAGCCGATTTGGAAGCGTACCATTTGAGCGAATATCTCGCCATCTTCCAGAAATATCTCGACGCTTATTACGCGTAATCCGGAAATCATAGTATTATAATTCCGGGCCTGAAACGACAACTCCCTTCTTTCTCTAGGGGCGTCCGGAATGTTTTCCGGGCGTCCCGTCATTGTAAACGGGGATAAGCCGTGATATGATGACCGGGCAAGTATCTATCGTTTGGAGGAGTTGTTATGATGAGTGAGGAACTGCGGAAAGCGCGGGAATTTGAGGCGGCTTACGGGCCGCAAATCCCGGAGAGCGAACGTCCGCTTTTTCATGTGACGGCTGGCGTCGGCTGGCTCAACGACCCGAACGGATTTTCCGTCTACCGGGGCGAGTATCACCTGTTTTATCAGTACCACCCCTATTCCACCCGCTGGGGGCCTATGCACTGGGGCCACCTGAAAACGCAAGACTTCGTGAAATGGGAACGTCTTCCCGTCGCGCTGGCCCCGGACTGCGATTATGACCGGGCCGGATGTTGGTCAGGCGGCGCGCTCGAACTCCCCGACGGGCGTCAGCTTCTGATGTACACTGGGCGCCGGACGCAAGAGGAAAACGGCAGGGAAGTCGCGTATCAGACGCAATGCCTTGCCGTCGGCGACGGGCGGGACTATCAAAAGTACGAGGGAAACCCGGTTCTGACGGCGGAGAATCTCCCCAGCGGCGCGTCCCCGTATGACTTCCGCGACCCGAAAATCTGGCGTGAGCCGGACGGAACCTATCACGCGGTCACGGTGACGCGCATGGAGGACGGCGGCGGCGCGGTTCTGCTCTACGCGAGCGACGACGGCTTTGCATGGCGCTTTGAGCGCGTCCTGACGCGTTGCCGGAACGAGTACGGCACGATGTGGGAATGTCCGGACTTCTTTTCGCTGGACGGTCAGCAGGTAATTTTCGTCAGCCCCATGGAAATGCGGCCTATGGGCTTAGAGTTCCACGTCGGCTACGGAGCCGTTTACATGCTGGGCCGTTACCATCAGGGAGACGGCGCGTTTTCGCGGGAAACCGTGCGGTCACTGGACTACGGCCTCGACTTCTACGCCGCGCAGACGCTGGAAACCCTCGACGGACGCCGCGTCATGATTGCGTGGATGCAGAACTGGGCGACAGTCGCCTGTCAGACGCACGGCGCCCGCTGTTTCGGGGAAATGACGATTCCGAGAGAGCTTTCCATACGCGACGGTCAACTGATACAGAATCCCGTGCGGGAGTTGGAGCGCTACCGCGTGAATCCCGTGATTTACCGCGATATTCTCTTGACGGAGGAAATCAGTCTGGAAGGCGTGCGGGGCCGCGTACTGGATATGACGGTATCCGTCGCGCCGACATCCGGGAACGGATACCGCGCTTTCAAAGTCCGCGTGGCGAAGGACGGCGAACGGGAGATAGCCGTACAGTATACGCCGGACGACGGCGTGATTACGCTTGACCGGAGCCGTTGCGGGGCGGCGTATGACATTACGAATGTCCGCAAGTTTCTTGCGCGGCGCCGGGACGGAGAATTAAAACTGCGCTTTATCATGGACAGACACAGTCTGGAACTGTTCGTCAATGACGGGGAACAGGCGGCGTCGCTGTTGCTGTACGCGCCGGAATCCGCCGAAGGATTGACCTTTGAGGCGGAGGGCGGCATTGTGCGAATGAATATAGAGAAATACGGCCTTGAAGTGCCGTAACCCGGGAGTTTTACGGCGTGGAAGGGGCGTAAATATTGTGAGGAGGAAGGAAAGAACATGAAGATTCAGTTTTCCGAGCGGCTGGCGGCATTATTTCTGTCGCTGGTCATGGTTCTGTCCTGTTGCGTCCCTTACGGGTTCGCGGTAGAGACGGAAGCGGACGCGCCGGAGACGGAGACCGTGGACGCGGCGCCGGACGCGGAAGCCGTGGACGCGGCGGATGAGGCGGAAGCGTTGGCGGACGTGGACGCCGTGGACGTAGCGGAGACGGACGCCGTCGAAGCGGTAGCGGACGTGGAAGCCGTGGACGTAGCGGAGACGGACGCCGCCGAAGCGGTAGCGGACGCGGAAGCCGTGGACGTGGCGGAGACGGAGGACGCCGAAGCGGTAGCGGACGCGGAAGCCGTAGACGCGCCGGAGACGGAGGACGCCGAAGCGGTAGCGGACGCGGAAGCCGTAGACGCGCCGGAAGCGGACGAGGCGGAAGCCGTCGAATCTGACGCGGAAAGCGCGGATTTCGCGGTTTTAAACGACGCGATAAGCGGTCTCTATGATTTCAGCTCGTTCAACCACGCGGAGGACAATTTGCTGAAAATTGACCCCGACGCGCATACGGTCACGCTGGATTTCGTGGGCGGCGACCATTTCGTCGTCTACAACGGACTTGACCATAAAGTCAACTCGTTCATCTGGGAAGCGGATGTGGATATTCAACCCGGCCTGCGGGTACAATCCGCCGCGCTGATTTTCGGCTTCCCGTCGAAAGAGGCGGCGAGTTCCAACTGGTACGGCGCGAATCTGGATTCCACCCGGCTGGGCGGCGAACAGGCGTTCCGGCTGTTCGGGCCGGGGTTTGAAACCACTTCCGGCGGCTCGGCGGACGGCATTGACATTACAAAGACACTGCATCTCAAAGTCGACGTGCACGCGACGGGCGATTTTGTCTACAGTTTCGGCAATGCGGGTACGGAATTAAAGACGATTTCCGGGCATATTTCCAGTTGGAAAGGCGGCTATCTGGGCATTCTGACATGGGAATCCGGCGCGACGTTCTCCAACATCTCCCTTGAGGAGCGCGAGGAAGTCATTCCGCCCCCGACCTTCGGCAAGGTCACGGTAACGGACGGTTTCCAGTACAACAACAACATCGCCGCCGCGGACTTGTCCGACTTGAGCACGGAGGGAAGCGGCGTATGGGAAGCCCGCGCCGACGGCCTTTACAGTAACGCCATCGACAAGGGCGACGCGTTCCTGTACTCCGCCAAGACCGACGCCAACTTCGTCTATTCCACAGACGTGAAATTCCTGCAAGAGCGGGGCGCGGCGGCGTTGCTTTTCCGTAACGCGAACGCCAACGGACATGACGAATGCTACGCCGCCAATATCGACGCCGCTTCCAAACGTTGCAAACTGTGGCGCTGGGCGGACGGGATGGACAACCAGTTGCTGGGAGAAGTCCAGTTTGACGGAACCGCAAGCGGCAATTCTTACAATCTGAAAGTCGTCGCCCAGAAGGAATGGATTTCTTTCTACGTCAACGACACGCTGATTGGCAGTACGGGCGACTACCAAAAGAGGAACGGCAACAACATTGTCGGCGCGGACTGGGGGCAAAATACCTATATCGAAGAAGGCGCGTTTGGCCTGCTGAACTGGGACGGTGAAATGGTTTTCCAGAATACATTTGCCCATTCGATAGGCACCGCGTATGCTGTCCTCCGTGACATTACGGTTACGTCCTCCACCGGAAGCGTAGAGGAAAAAGGACAGTTTTTCCCGACAGAGCCGTCGTATATCCAATATGTAAGCAACGACGCCTCCACAGTGGACATTACCGTGAGGCCCGAGAGCCTCAAAACGGTCGTCCGCGTTTACGGACCGGACGGCAAGGAAGACCCCGACGGGAAAAACATTCCGGTAGAGGTTGGGCCGAACTATATCGTTGTGGAAAGTTCCGAAACCATTGAGGACGGCGTGACGGCGACGCTCACCTACCGCGTCAACGTCCACCGCAGACAGGACGAGGCCATTTACTACAATGAGCTGTACCGCGACCAGTACCATTACTCGGTCAAGGACGGCTGGGCCAACGACCCCAACGGACTGGTTTACTACTACGGAACGTATCATTTGTTCTATCAGTTCTACGACGACATCCGCTGGGGTCCCATGCACTGGGCGCACGCCACGAGCACGGATTTAGTCCACTGGAAGGACGCGCCGATAGCGTTCTACCCCGACGCCAACGGCGCGATGTTCTCCGGCTGTATCGTCGCGGATGAGGATAACACCTCCGGACTGTTTGATGACTACGGCGTCGGCGGCCTCGTGGCGCTGATTACCGCCAACGGCAACGGACAGCGTATCAAGCTCGCCTACAGTATCGACGAAGGTCGGCACTGGACGAAAGTCGATGAAATCGCGGCGGACTGGACGGACGACCCCTTGTACAACCGCGACTTCCGCGACCCGAAAGTATTCCGCTGGGAAAACAAGTGGTTTATGGTAGTGGCGGGCGGCCCGCTCCGTATTTACTCCTCGACAAACCTTCGGGAATGGAAATGCGAGTCGACCTACGCCAACCTCCACACGGAATGTCCCGATATGTACCCCATCCGCGCTGACGACGGCGAGATAAAGTGGGTGCTGTCCAGAGGCGGCAGACGCTACAAAGTCGGCGACTTCGAAGAGGTCAACGGAAAGTGGACGTTTGTCCCGGATTCGGCTTACAGGAAAGAAGCGGACAACGGAATCATGAACTTCGGCAAGGATTCCTACGCCGCCATGACCTATTACGTGCAGGACTTCGGAACCGCCGCCAATCCCACGTTACCCGACATCGTGGAATTGAACTGGATGAACACTTGGGACGACTACTGCAATCAGGTAGCCGAAAAAGTGGGGCAGGCGTTCAACGGCACGTTCAACCTGAATCTGACGCTGGGCCTGAAAAACGTAAACGGAACCTACGTTCTGACGCAGACGCCGATTGAGGCCTATAAGGATTTGCGCGGCGCGGCGGCTGTCACGCTGACAAACGCCCAAGTCACGGAAAACAATAATCTTCTGTCGGACTTCTCCGGCGACTGCTACGAAATCGTGGCTACGTTCCGTCCCGGCGACGTGAAACGCGTGGGCTTTGATTTGCGCGTCGGCGAGGGCCAGAAAACCGCTATCCGTTACGACACGGAAAGCAAACTTCTGTCCATTGACCGCAGTCAATCGGGAATCATCATCAGCAACATGTTCAAGCAGGTGGACAGTCAGACGGTGGAGCCGAATGACGACGGAAGCATTGATTTGCATATCTACGTCGACCGGGCCAGCGTGGAAGCGTTCGCAAAAGGCTATACCGTCGCGGGCGCGAACCAGATTTTCCCGTCCATTTCCAGCCGCGGCGCGGCGATTGTGGCGGAAGGCGGAACCGCCAACGCCGACGTGACGATTTATCCGCTGGCCAGCGCGTGGACGGATAAAGTGACAACCGACACGCCCACGGATATTGTCGCCTCCGGCGAAAGCGAAATCCACGTGAACGTCGGCGACGCGGTGAATTTGCAGGCGACGCTGTTGCCCGTGAACGTACCGCAGAACATCCGCTGGACGGTCAGCGACGCGAGCGTCATTTC
>JAFSOM010000170.1 GCA_017447005.1 Oscillibacter sp. | reverse complement strand
CGCTACTCTCGCCTCATGCTTCGCCTCGTTCGCGTTCATCCGTCCCACTCCTTATATATAGAAGTCCCGATAAGTATCGACACTTAGCGATACTTATCGGGATTCATTATCGCATATTCCGCGCCTTTGCGCTACACGCCTTTACAGACGACGCTTACGAAGCTCCGGTTGAAGTTGACAGATAGAACAGCGTTCATCCAGCGGAACGCCTTTTCCGTCACGCCGTTCAATCATTCGGTGAAGATGTCCCAAAAGTACGCCTTCGGGGAAACCTTCATTTTCCGTATCCGCGCCAAACAGACCATCTAAAAAAGGTTCATTCCGGCGTATGGCTTGAGCAATCATGTGCAGTTCGTCATACCTGCCCCTATATTCCTCTGCGACAGAATAAAACATCTTGCCGATATGCGGATTATTCTTGTTGCTTTTCTGTGAGGCGCGAAAACCCGTAATTTGACGGCTGACGCCCGGTATCGTGCGAAAATCCTGTCTCCGGCTTTCTTGCGAGTAAATCGGAAGCCTTTGCAACAGTTCACTGAGGTCTCGAATAACATCCGAATTAGGAGAAAGATGTTTGTCTTCCGCAAAATACAAGACATCCAACGCTAAAATCACTTCGTCTCTTGTAAACGGCGCGTTTCCCATTCTCTCACACCTTTACGATGACATACTTTCCGTCCGCGTCCCACGCGAATCTTTCGTCTTTTGATAACGCCTTGGGCATATTGTTCATCAGTTCTCCCCCGGCAATCATCCCACGGCGAACAAGAAGTTGTCGCAGTTCCTCCGCCTCAAAATTTCGCTGAAAAATTTCCTCGTCAATCAGACAGGCCGCGACAGCGTCGGCGAACGTTTGAATTTTGCTGTCGCCGCTGGCTAACATTGCATGCAACGTATCGCCGCTTTGGAAACTTAACGCTCCAATCGTGTGCGCTCCGGCCAGTTTCTCGCTGAAGTGAAACAGGACGCTTTGCAGGAGTAAAGCAGTCCAAGGCTTTCCTCTGGGAAGCGCAGGGAGACGGGCGTACCACCATGACTGAATGTCCCGCAATACCATATGGTCTCCCATATCCTCAAACAGCTTGTCCAAAGCGTCGTGGACTGCGGAAAACCAGTAGTCGTCCATTTTCATGCTTGGAGCGTAGAGAAACTGACCGGGAGCGTAAAAGAGAAAGATGGGCTTTGAATACACTTGCATTTGTCCGCGCAGATTCCCGGTTTTTACGCCCGCGCCTTGCAAATACCGAACCAGTTCCTCCTCTTGGACGAACCCTCCCTGCGATACGGCATAGCCGCGCATGATGTCCAAATTAGAGGATACCGCGTTTTCCTTGGTGGAGATGTGCGCTTTCGAGCGAAAGACAAACTGTTTGCCGTGATAGCGTACCTTTTCAAACAGGTGTTGCGCCAAATCGTAAACCATCCGGGGATTATCAATGTCGTTGTCGTTCAAGAATATTTGCATATCCATGCGGGCAAAGTCGTACAGTTGGACGGCTGACGCATAGCCGTCATTCCGAATCAGGAGTTTCTCCAGAATTTGCTCCAGTCGATTTGCGCCTTCCTCCCAATCCACAAACGCTTCATCATGATATATTCTTTCACACAGCGTCATTAGGCGGTTGGATGCGGCTACGGTGTCCTTTGTGGCAGTCTTGGTCGTTCCAAGCCCTTGGGACAGTTCGTCTATACTCATGCCATTGAGGTCTGCCTTCAGAACCAACGCTTCCGCTTGGGAAACCGTTTCCAGCGGGACAGTGGGCTGTGCGGCAGGGGTTGAAGGCTCATTTTTTGAGGTATCGTCCGGCGCGGGCATTTGTTTTGGAGGGGCTTCTGGGACTTCTTTGGACTTTTGCTCCGGTTCCGCGATTTCCACTGAGTAGGGCGTATCGCCGAACATAGCGCACATCCAGCGCACATAGGCAACAATCTGTTGCGGCGTAATATCTTTGCGCACAAAGGCGACCGGATTCATCATCTCTATCTCGTCAGTTTTCCAACTGGTTCGAGAAAGGGCAACTGTCCCATCCTCCTTGCAAGTGCTGTCCAGCAGGGAACGGAATTTCAGAGGGTACTTTTGCTCCATCCTCTCACAGAAACTCACAAACACATCTGCCGGCGTCTCACCGGAATAAGAATCGGAATCAATGACGAGCTGGTATTTCCCGCTCTGAACATCCTTTTTCGATTCTACGTCTTTCAGCCGGTTAGTGATGCGCATACATATGTTTTGCCGCTGACCGATGGTGTAAAGGGCGTGGCGGTTCATGAATACCCATGGATTTACGGATTGGAACCGCTCCAATGTCAGGATTCCTTCTTGTATTAAGGTATGCCGTAGCAAAAGCATATCTTCATCGGCAAGTACCGCCAATAGTTGTGGCGAAAGTGTCCCGCCGTTTACGGTCTGATTGTTAAAAACACTTTCCATAGGACTATGTTCTCCAGAAACAGTTTCATTTTGGAGCGAGAAAGAAAGTTCGCAGATTGTCTGTGAGTCGCGCAAGAATTTGCGTCATGGTCTACAAAATTATGGAGACTGCACATAAACCACCAATTTTGCATTATACGCTCTTACGGAGGAAATGTCAAGATTTTGTGAGCTTTGAAACAAGCGAAAATTGAATTTTGCTTAGAACGATAAAGCCGGTGAAAGGCTTGGCCCCCCTTTCCGCGCCGCTTTCCGTCCCTGCCGTAACGCCTCGTTGCATTCGCCAAATCAATGCGGTCGGAACAACTATGCCCTTTCCACAGTAAGAAACGAGGGAACGATTGCGTAAATCTACGCTTATCCTCTTGACAAATCAAGGTTTGTTCGCTATAGTATGTAGTAAACGATTGTTTACTTTCGCTCGGGAAGGCGTGGGGCGAATGGGCGATACGAAAGAGCGGATTTTGCTTACGGCGCTCCGTCTGTTTGCGAAGGACGGCTATGAGGGCGTTTCTGTGAGCACCATTGCCGGGGAACTCGGCGTGACAAAGGGCGCGTTGTACAAACACTATCGAAATAAGAGGGATATTTTCGACAGTATTGTCGCCCGCATGGAACGGCAGGACGCGGAACGCGCAGGGGAATACGGCGTGCCGGAGAGAACATTGGAAGAGACGCCCGACGCCTACCGCGACGCTTCCATTGACTGCATCGTCGATTACGCGAAAGCGCAGTTCCGCTATTGGACGGAGGACGGTTTCGCCGCGCCATTCCGCAAAATGCTGACGCTGGAGCAGTATGGGAGCGCGGAAATGGAACGGCTTTATCAGCAATATCTCGTTTCCGGGCCGCTTGGGTACATGGCCGATTTGTTCGCCGCTTTGAATTTCCCGCAACCGCAAGAGGAAGCGGTAAAATTCTACGCTCCGATGTTTTTGTTGTACGGCATTTACGACGGGACGGAGGATAAGCGGGTTGTGTTGTCCGTCATGGACGGTTTGCTGGAAAACGCCCGAAAGCGTTTGAAAGGAGCGAATGCGGAATGCGGTTAGAATACATCCCGCCGCGATATAAGGCGTTCCGCATGGAAAGCACTGTCAACAACTTAAGAAAAAAGCCAGAACCATTGCCCCCGAAAACCTGCCTTTTTATGCCGTTTTAACTGATTCCCAGAACCGACAGACGGGGGTAAAATCCTTAAGTTGTTGACAGTGCATGGAAAGCTCGGATTTGTCCCTTTGCCGCGTGGCCTTACGGGAAAAGGGGCTGTACTGGCTACTCGGCGCGGCGGGAACACGACAGGCGCGGGTATCTGGAAAGTTTCAATACGACGCGAAAAGCGCGTCCGACTATCCCGCCGTCGGCGACTATGTTCTGGCGGACTTGAATGGCGTTGACGCCGCTGTCATTCGTCGCGTTCTGCCAAGAACAAGCGTTTTTCTGCGCAAGGCGGCGGGCGTCGCGGTATGGGAACAGGTTGTCGCCGCGAACATTGACGTGGCATTCCTTTGCATGTCGCTGAACAGCGACTTCAACCTTCGGCGGTTGGAACGCTATCTCGCTGTTGCCTGGGACAGCGGAGCGACGCCCGTCGTACTGCTGACGAAAGCCGACCTTTGCGACAACGTGGCGACAAAAATCGCGGAGACGGAGAGCGTGGCGGCGGGCGTCGATATTGTCACGACTTCCGTCATAGTGGAAGGCGGCGCACGGATTGCGCCCTATCTGGCCAAGGGAAAGACGCTGGCTTTTGTGGGCTCTTCCGGCGTGGGAAAGTCCACGCTGATAAACGCGTTGCTGGGCGAGGAACGGCTGAAAACAAACAGCTTGCGGAATGACGGCAAGGGACGGCATACCACCACGCGGCGGGAACTGATTCCTTTGCCCTGCGGCGCGACGGTCATAGACACGCCCGGTATGCGTGAATTGGGTGTGTGGAACGCGGGCGGGGGACTTTCCACCGAGTTTGCGGACATTGAGGTGCTTGCGGGGAAATGCCGTTTCAGGGACTGCGCCCACAGGATGGAGCCGGGTTGCGCCGTCCGCGCCGCACTGGAGCGGGGCGAACTGTCCGCCAACCGTCTGCTGTCCTACGAAAAACTACGGACGGAAAACGCCTATTCGGAAAACGCGGAAAGTTATCTGGCGGCGAAAGAGGAAAAGTTCAGGAAAATCGCCATGCTCAACAAGGCAAGCCGCAGGAAATGAAAGATAAAGGCAAGGACAATCAAAACACCGTCATCCGCTATTTCCCTGCGGATAACGATGTGTCGCGCTTGCGTCTTCCCTTTTGGAAGAGACGCTGAACAATGACAGAAGAGAATGTCGCAATCGTGCAGACAGATTTTCGTCAGAATCCGTACTTTTGCAGAGCTTCCAGCATAGCCGGTCTACGAGGCCAGGTTGTCCGCCACTCTTCCGCAAGAGCGGCGGCAACCTTTTCTCCGCCTTGTATCTGGCTTAACCTCTTCAAGCGTCTGGCCTGAGTCGCATAGTGTGAACGCTTACGCGCCTTCGCCATTCCTGTCTTGATACAAGCCACATAGAACGTCCTTACCTCATTAGGATACAGCTCCGACAATATGTCGAAGTGCTTGTCCATGAGACACGCATCCCCTGACGCAATGACGTATTCCAAGAGCCGCTTATACTGCTTGTTCTTCCTCAGCAAATCGTCGCGCGCATTGGGCGCAATGTGGAGATTCAGAACACGTTCACTCATCTCCGGCCAATCTTGTGGAGGCGTAATGCCCTTCAGCATATTGACATAGCGAAAATCGCTCTGCGGGAAACGCTCCAAATAGTACAGAAGTTCGGATTTCAGTTCATCCACTAATCCGAGCGTCTGATATAATTCCATCAGTTTTTCGCTGTATTTTCTGCAATGAGGCGAATTTTCACCGTCAATCGTTTTGCTGTCGCGTAAAACCATGATGGCGTCTTTCACTCTGCATTCCCGGAGGGCGTCCTTAATGAGTTGTTCCCGAATGGAACGAACCCGGTAATATTGTTCGGTATAGCGCGCTATTTCCGCTTGTTCAACGGGGATTCGCTTCATTGTGTCAAACCGCAATTTGACAAGGCGGTTCAAATCAGCTTCCCATGTTCCGGAGTTTTGAATTTCCGTATCAAGCAACTCCAGTTCCCTGCGTAGAAATTCGGGTTCTAAAAACGCGGGTTCCTGAAACGAATTGCCAAACAAAAAAGACTCAATCGTTGTTTTGGAGGCGTCCCAGCGGCTGTAGTGCGCAAGAAGCCATTCAAACATGATGGAACGTTGCGATTGGCTCAGATGCGGCCAAATGGCGCGCCAGTGTTTTTCGCAGTCTTCGTACAAACTTGTGAACGACCTATCCCAATATTCAAGCCCGACCTCCGACGCGTCCGCGAACACTTTGCAAGCCAAATCAAGCGCATCGTCGGGACGCCCATATGCCAGCAAATCAGGGATTACGTTATCCATGAAGCGTTTCCGGGTGGAAATATATTTTTCGACTTCGTAGCAACCGTCGTCGAACGCCGCGAACAAAACCGCAGCCATATGCTTGCAATAATTTCCCTCTCTTGCAAAAGGGCAGTCGCACAACATATGCGAGACAACGCCGTTGATTACGGAAATATGGACGTTATAATCGCGTTCGCCGGAGACGACTGCGTCAATCTGTTCATCCTCCCATTCCAGCATATGCACCGCGCCATTATGAAAGTAGCTTTCGCCGCGTTCCAAAATAGCGGGAGCGAATTTTTTCTTCCAGTCTTGTAATTCCATATATCACTTCCTGTATCCGGAGACAAACGCTTTGCAAGTTGTTACAAGGGCTTGCTTCAATTCATCTCCTGAGTTCGCACAAGTTAATTAACTTGTATTGCTATTATACTGGACAATCAAAACTCTGGCAAGTAGTCTGTCAATCGCATTTTCAACAAACTTTTTCGCCTGTTTTTGCCGCGAAAAAGTTTTGAAATTCAATTAAAATTTTGAAATCGCCTTTTCCAGTTTCGTCTCAGGGCCGTCTGAAAAAATTCACGGGATAAATTTCGACAAAATAGGTTATGCAAATTGCCAATTTACAAAGGGCTTGGACTGACGTATAATCAACGCGTATTTAGGTCGGAGCATCTTTAGGTAGGAGCATTTTAGGTTAGAGCAGTACGGTCAGGGGCGTAGTGCGCCCTTTCGACCTCCTCATGAAGACGTGAACCCCGATAGACCGCAGAAATGAATTTATCCTCTGTCACGAAGCAAAAATTGAATAACAGCCGATAACGGCGCGGAAAGATGGACGACCTGTGAAGGCTTGGACAGTCTTTTTGCGCCGCTTTCCGTACATCATGAAAAGGCCGCTGAAAGTTCGGTTTGCAACGGACGATTTCTCAATTTTTTCTATGGCAAGCGCACGCTTTCGTCAAATTGCTGGATTTTCTTATTTTATAGTTGACAGCAAAACCAGTTGATTTTGCCGTCACTTTGAAAAATTTTGCCACTAAAACGAGACCATTTTGCCGCCAACTTTTTTCCTCAATAAAAAGTGACGGCAAAAACGGTTCATTTTGCTGTCACTTTTATAAAAAATGCCGCCAAAAACAGGCTGTTTTGGAGTCACTCTTGATTGAGGGGTTTGGGAAGTTCAAAAAGTGTTTGGTCATTATGCACAATCGAACAAATATATCAGTTTCCTTTCGCATTTTCCCAGACCGGACAAAACGTCAAGTTTACAGGGGGCTTGGACTGACGTATAATGGACGCATATTAGGTAGGAGCATTTTAGGGAGGAGCATTTTAGGGAGGAGCAGCGGCCAGGGGCGTAGTATACCCTTTTGGCCTCCTCATGAAGACTTGGAACTTTGATAACCCCGGAAAGCTATTTTTTCCTTCTTGCGGAGCGAAAATTGAATGACCGCCGATACTGCGGCGCGGAAAGACGAACGGCCTGTGAAGGCTTGGACAGTCTTTCCGCGCCGTTTTTTATTCTCCCGCGACAACGCGCCGTGTCCGCCAAACCGACGCGGCGGGAGAAGATATGCCATCACAGTTGGAGTAGCCATGGAATCCGCACAGCCGTTTGGACGGTACGGCAAGAAAAACGTCCAGGAAGCCCGGCAGGTTTCCGTCTCCCGCCTCTTCATGGTCAGAGCATGGCGTCGCATTGCGGGAGTTCGCGTTCCCCTTCCCCTGATTCTCAGCCGGGAGAATCGCAGGACACGCGTCTTGGCAACAGCCATGGATGTTGTCGGGACAGCCGAGTTCAGCGGCCTGTGTCCGCCGTCGTCGAACTTTTTCGACAGGGAGCAGTCCCCATACGGCATCGTACTGACCTTGAAAAACAAAAGAGACAGGGATAAGGCCATGACCGGGAAAGCCCGTATTTTCAAGGTTTTCACCGCTTTGACCGGTCTGTTTCCTGAGAAATCAGCCGGAAACGGCTTCCCATGCCAACGGGCATACTGCGCCCATTCGCCTGAACGATTTCCATGCAATAATAAAGGAGTATCTATGGCCCCTATCAATACTACCGCGACGGAAAACATT